>NZ_MWOM01000024.1:0-19321 GCF_012931925.1 Acidovorax sp. SRB_24 | reverse complement strand
CTGGGCCTTTCTTATATGAAGCCTGAGTCCCCTGCCGCTAGGGCCTGGGCCGGCACCTGTCACCGAGTCGGTCGCATCAGCGCGTACTGCGCCCATTCACCGCGCCGGAACAGCACATTCACGGGCTTGTTCTTGTCGGCCTTCGCCAGCGCGGCCTCCAGTTCCTTGAGGCTGGAGACCTCGGTGTTGGCAATCCCCAGGATCACATCGCCCTCGCGCAGACCGGCGCGCGCGGCCGCGTCGGTGGCGGCCTCCACACGCACCCCGCCCTTGAGCTTGAGGTCCTTCTTCTGCGCGTCGCTCAGTTCGGAGACCGACAGACCCCATTGCTGCGCCAGCGCCGAGGCCTTGGGCTTGGGCTTGGCTTCGCGCTCTGCGGCCTTGCGCACCGGCGCTTCGGGTTCGATTTCGGCGATGATGATGGCAAGATCGCGCGCCTTGCCACGCCGGAAGACGGTGACGGTGCTCTTGGTCCCCGGCTTGGTGTTGCCCACCATGCGCGGCAGGTCGCTGACCTTGTCAATCGGCTTGCCCTCGAAGCGCGTGATGACATCCCCGGCCTCGACGCCGGCCTTTTCCGCGGGCGAGCCCGACTCAACCCCGGTCACCAGCGCTCCCTGTTGCTTGCCCAGCCCCAGCGACTCGGCCACATCCTTGCCCACAGGGCCAATTTGCACGCCGATGCGCCCGCGCGTGACGCGCCCACTCACGCGCAGTTGCTCACTCACGCGCATGGCTTCGTCAATCGGAATCGCAAACGAGATGCCCATGAAGCCGCCCGAGCGCGAATAGATCTGGCTGTTGATGCCGACCACTTCGCCGCGCATGTTGATCAGTGGACCGCCCGAATTGCCGGGATTGATTGCCACGTCGGTCTGGATGAAAGGCAGGTAGTCGCCCGTATCGCGCTGCTTGGCACTCACAATGCCCGCTGTCACGGTGTTTTCGAGCCCAAACGGCGAGCCGATGGCCATGACCCATTCACCGACCTTCAGGCGCGACAGTTCGCCGATCTTCACAGCAGGCAGGCCGGTGGCCTCGATCTTGACCACGGCCACGTCGGTGCGCTTGTCGGCACCGACGATCTTGGCCTTGAATTCGCGCTTGTCCGTCAAAGTGACCAAAACCTCTTCCGCACCCTCCACGACATGGGCGTTGGTCATGACATAGCCATCGGCGCTCAGGATAAAGCCCGAGCCCACGCCGCGCGGCTGCGGCTCCTCTTCCGGCTGCGAGCGATCGGGGCGCTGCTGCCGCGGCATGTTGGGAATGGGCACGCCGAAACGCCGGAAGAACTCCAGCATGTCCTCGTCCATGCCATTGGCACTGCCGCGCGCCGCCGCCTTCTCCACCGTGCGGATGTTCACCACCGACGGCCCTACCTGCTCCACCAGATCGGTGAAGTCCGGCAAGCCACGCACTGAAGCGGGCTGGGCATAGGCCGAGCCCACAGGCACGGCGGCCATGCCAGCCACCACAGCGAACACGCCGGCCAATGCAAACGAGTGCACCGTCTTCCAATCGATCTTCTTCATCAACGACCTTTCAAAAATCCAGGGAACCATGCGCGCCTCGGGCGCCTGGCATTGTGAAACCCAGCTTCGCAATTGGTTCCGCATCGCGGCGGACCCGGTTCTCAGCGCTTGCGCTCCAGCCGGGACGCAAACAGCTGCAGGGTTTCGAGCGGCACCTCGCCCACGGCCGTGACCCAGAGGTCCGCGCCCAGGCGCTGCGCCAGCGTGTGCGTGGCCCCCATGCTCCACTGCCCGCCGACGTGGCGATGGGGGTCGTAGACGTCGAGGAACAGCGACACCGTCGCCAGCCCGTCCGAGTAAATGCACTGCAAGGCGCTCCCGCCCTCGCCCTCTTGCCCGGCGCGTGCCCCGTGGTGGTAGCAGTTCAGCGGCACGAACCCATCGACAGGCTGGCGCAGCACCCAGCCATGCTCGGCCGCAGACGTCTTGCGCCGAGGCACGCTGACCACTTGGTAGCCGGTCGTGTCGTCCATCATGCGGCGCAGCGGCTGCAGGCGCACGCGCGCATTCAGGTCAATCTCTGAAAAGGCCACCTGCTCCAGCACCTGGCCACCGGGCTCGAGGGTCTGGATTTTGAGCACCAGACCGGATTCGCGCTCACTCCAGATGCGGTAGCCGAAACGCAAGGCGTCCCTCGGCTTCAGCCACAGCACATCGGCAGCCATGCCCGCCACACGCTCGCCCGCAAGGCGCTGCGCGCTGTAGAAGCTGGCCACATCGGCGCCCCCGGCTCCAGGCAATTGCGGAAAGGCGCCGGCGTGCTCCCGCTGCTCCGAACGCGCGGCGCGCGCCTGGGGCCAGAAGGTGCGCACTTCGTCGTTGTGGCGGTAGGTGATGCGGGGCGTCCCCGTCAGGGCCTCGACGCGCTCCATCTGCTGCGTGCCCATGCAGGCATGCACGATGCGCGAACTGGCCATGGCACCCGAAGCGGAAGACACCACAAAGGTGCCGATATAGCTGCGCGTGCGCGACGCGGTGTGCCAGCGCTCAATCCATTGCGCGATGTCTTCCTGAGCGGAACCGGGCAGTGCTGCTGCAGCCGCGGTTGCAGGCGCAGACGCAGGTGCGGCCCCCAGTGGGAGCACAGCACCGCCGGCTGCGATCCCAACGGCGGCCCAGCGCCAGAACTCCCATGAACTGTGTCTCGCCTGCCTGCGCGCGCCGCGCAGCGGATCGGGGTGCGCTCTCACGTCTTCACGTGGGCCAGCGGTCAACGGGCCGGCGCCTCGAAGGTGGCATTGCGCAAGAATCCTGCCGGCATTTGCAACGCGGAGGTGCCACCAAACTGCTTGTGCGCAGCCAAGAGTTCATCCAGGCGCGGGTCACGGAGCATGACCTGGGGTGCCTGGTTCTCTGCCACAGCCACAGCGGCCTGCTCGGGCGCCGGTGGCGCAGCAGCGAGTCGCGCGCCCGACGGGCCGCCGTTCTGCAAGGTGTCCCAGGAGTTCCAGCCGACCGCCAGCACCACCGCCATGGAAGCCAAGCCCGCCGCCATCTTCCAGCGAAACACCGAGGCGTTCGCGGCCTCTGGCATGGCAGCGGAGGGCTCGGCAATCTGCTGCAAACCCGCATGCACCGGCAAGGGGCGCAGGGGCTGGGGCTCGCGCGCCAACTGCTGCTGCAGCCGGTTGAGAAAATCAGCGTTGCCAGCATGGCGGGCCAGTTCGGGCGAGCGCAGCACATCCCCTACCACATGGTAGAGCTCCCATGTCGCCAGCCCATCTGCCGAATGCGCGAACTGCAGGGCATGCGCCATCTCCTCGCCCTGAAGCTGCCCGTCTGCCAAGGCAGAGAGCTGTTCTCGTTGGTCCAAAATTTCATTCATGGTGTCACCTGTCAACCCATTTGGCACTTACCACCGCTTGCCCGTCTGGTTCTCCAGAAGCGGCCGCACACGCACCGAAATCGCCTCGCGCGCTCGAAAGATGCGCGAGCGAACCGTGCCGATCGGGCAGGCCATCGCGGTGGCGATTTCTTCATAGCTGAGACCCTCAATCTCGCGCAGGGTCACCGCCTGGCGCAAGTCTTCGGGCAAAGCGTCCATGGCCGCATTCACCGCTGCCGCAATTTCTTGCGCGGCCAGCACGGTTTCTGGGGTTTCGTCGGTGGTTAGTTCGTGGCCGAGGCGCGAAGTTTCATCTTCATCGTCGCCACCGCGCAAGGCGCCTTCGTAGACCACCGGGTTGCGCTTGAGGTCCATCAGCGCTTTCTTGGCGGTGTTGACGGCGATGCGGTACAGCCAGGTATAGAACTGGGCCTCGCCACGGAACTGGTGCAGGGCCCGGTAGGCGCGGATAAAAGTTTCCTGCGCAATGTCCTGTATCAAATCGGTGTCGCGGACCATGCGGCCAATGAGCCGCTCTATGCGCCGCTGGTACTTGATGACCAGCAACTCGTACGCCCGCTGGTCGCCCGCAACCGTGCGCTCGACGAGCTGAAGGTCGCTGTGGTCGGCAGCGGGAGGATCGGCGGGAGGCAAAACGGTCATGGATAAGAGAGTGTCATGCCTGGGGGCCGCTGCGCGGGCCGTGGCTGGAAATATCTCCAGCGCCCTGCCTGGCGCGCGAATATACCGCACGGCGCAGCTCTCCCCAATGCTCGGGCGCGCTGCGCTGCTCCAACCACAACCAGTGCGCGCGGACGGGATGTGGCAGCACCGGTTGCAACCGCACCCACAGGCAACGCTGCAGATCGAGATGGACTTGTATCGTCGCTGGGGATGCAATGGCCCCTGCAGGGGCTTCCAGGCTCCAGTGGCTGCCGTTCCATGCCAGCGTGGCCGGTCGCCAGCTGCACCAGAAATGCAGGGCCAGGGCACAGCACCCCAGCCACAGCACGCCGGCCGCTCCCACCATGGCATTGCGCGTCCCGGCACCCCAGAGCGCCCAGGCGAGCAGCGCCAGAAAGCCTGCAGTTGCATATGCCACCAGCGCCCAGCCGAGCCAGACACCGCGCGCCACGGGGTAGCGCACGGCGGGTGCATGGTGGCGGAGAAAAGAAGACATTACGCCGTCAGTCGGCCCACGCCGCGATTCGCATGCAGCGAGCGGCACAAGACCTGAGGCAGCGCCACCCGCAGCGGGTGCGCCCCCGCGCGTCAAACGCGCTTGAAGACCAGCGTGCCGTTGGTGCCGCCAAAACCGAAGTTGTTCTTGACGGCCACATCCACCTTCATGTCCCGCGCGGTATTGGCGCAAAAGTCCAGGTCGCACTCTGGATCCTGGTTGTCCAGATTGATGGTGGGTGGCACCTTCTGGTGGTACAGCGCCAGCACCGTGAAGATGCTCTCGATACCGCCGGCGCCGCCCAGCAGGTGGCCGGTCATGGATTTGGTGGAGCTGACGACGGTGCGCTTGGCGTGGTCGCCCAGTGCGGCCTTGATGGCATTGGTTTCGTTGATGTCGCCCAGCGGAGTGGAGGTGCCATGCGCGTTGAGGTAGTCCACCTGGTCGGCGTTGATGCCGGCGTTGCGCAGCGCGTTCAGCATGGCACGGCGCGGGCCATCCATGTTGGGAGCCGTCATGTGCCCGGCATCGGCACTCATGCCGAAGCCGCTCAGTTCCGCGTAAATCTTGGCACCGCGGGCTTTGGCGTGCTCATACTCTTCGAGCACCATCACGCCCGCACCTTCACCCAGCACAAAACCGTCGCGGTCCTTGTCCCAGGGCCGCGATGCCGCCTTCGGGTCGTCGTTGCGCGTCGAAAGGGCGCGCATGGCCGCAAAGCCGCCGATGCCCAGCGGCGAGACGGTCGACTCCGTCCCACCGGCCACGACCACGTCGGCATCGCCGTATTCGATCATGCGACCGGCTTCGCCGATGCAATGCAGCCCTGTGGTGCAGGCCGTGACAACCGCCAGATTCGGCCCCTTGAAGCCAAAGCGCATCGACACATGCCCAGCCACCATGTTGATGATGGAAGCGGGCACGAAAAAGGGCGTGATGCGGCGCGGTCCCCGGTTCGCATACTCGGCGTGGGTGTTCTCGATCAGCGGCAAACCGCCAATGCCCGAGCCGATCACGCAGGCAATGCGCGTGGCCAGCTCTTCATCCAGCGCCTCGCCCGTGGGCAGGCCGGCATCCGCTACAGCCTGCGCTGCTGCGGCAACGCCGAAATGAATGAAGGAATCCATGGTGCGCGCCTCTTTGGCGCTCATGTAGGACTCCAGATCAAAACCCTTGACCTCGCCGGCAATCTTGCAGGAGAAATCCGACGCATCGAACTTCGTGATGAGGTCAATGCCGGACTGGCCAGCGAGGATGTTGGCCCAGGCCTCGGCCACCGTGTTACCCACGGGGCTGACGCAACCCAGGCCGGTCACGACGACGCGACGACGGCTCATGCAAAAAAACCTTGTGCTAAACGCGAGGACGGGCGCGGGGCGCCGCTCAAGCCTTGGGGTGGGTGGTGGCGTAATCGATGGCGTTTTGCACCGTCGTGATCTTCTCGGCGTCTTCGTCCGGGATCTCGATGCCGAACTCGTCTTCCAGGGCCATCACCAGTTCGACCGTGTCGAGCGAGTCGGCACCCAGGTCGGCCACGAAGGCTTTTTCATTGGTGACTTGAGACTCTTCCACGCCGAGTTGTTCGGCGATGATTTTTTTGACACGTGCTTCGATATCGCTCATGGTTTCCCTCTGGGGGTTGTGAATAGATCCGCGATTCTAGCCGGTTCAGGGAGTGCCCCTTGAACGGCCCGCCGTACGGATGGCGCGGCGTGGGTTCTGCCAATTACATGTACATGCCGCCATTGACATGCAATTCCTGCCCTGTCACATAGCCCGCTTCGGGAGATGCGAGGTAGGCAACGGCATGCGCAATGTCGGCGGGGTGGCCCAGATGGCCCAGCGGAATCTGGTCCTGCAGGGCCTTTTGCTGCGCTTCGGGCAACTTGGCGGTCATGTCGGTGTCGATGAAGCCGGGCGCCACGCAGTTGACGGTGATGCCCCGGCTGCCCAGCTCGCGCGCCAGGGCGCGGGCCATGCCGGCGACGCCGGCCTTCGCGGCCGCGTAGTTGGCCTGCCCGGGGTTGCCCGAGGCACCGACCACGCTGGTGATGCTGATGATGCGGCCAAAGCGCTGCTTCATCATGGGCTTGATGGCGGCGCGGCTGACGCGGAACACGGCCTTGAGGTTGGTGTCGAGCACCGCATCCCAGTCGCCGTCCTTCATGCGCATGGCCAGGGTGTCGCGCGTGATGCCGGCGTTGTTCACCAGCACCTGCAGGCCGCCCTGCTCCTTGACGATGCCGTCGATCAGCGCATCCACGGCCGGACCGTCGTTGACATCGAGGGCCGCGCCGCGGCAGCCGGGGTGGCCGGCCAGCGCTGCAGTGATGCGCTCCGCGCCTTCGGGTGTGGTGGCGGTGCCAATGACCTGGTAGCCGCGCACGGCCAGTTCCAGGGCAATGGCCGCGCCAATGCCGCGCGATGCGCCGGTGACCAGCGCCACGGGCGCCTTTGCAATGGATTCGCTCATGCCAGCAGTTCCTTGACTTCGGTGAGGGTGGCCGGGTCGTACAGCGCCGCGCCCACCAGTTCGGCGTCGATGCGACGCACCAAGCCCGCCAGCACCCTGCCGGGGCCGCATTCGACCAGATGGGTGATGCCGCGGCCCTTCAGGGCCTGCACACACTCGACCCAGCGCACGGGCCCGAAAGCCTGGCGGACCAGCGCATCGCGGATGGCGTCGGCGTCCTGCTGCACGGCCACGTCGATGTTGTTGAGCACCGGGATCTGCGGCGCGGCCAGCGCCGTGGCGGCCAGCGCCACGCGCAGCTTTTCAGCGGCGGGTTTCATCAGGCTGGAATGGAACGGCGCGGAGACCGGCAGCGGCAGCGCGCGCTTAGCGCCGGCGGCCTTGAGCACTTCGCAGGCCTTCTCGACGGCGGCCTTGCTGCCGGCGATCACGGTTTGCGAGGGGTCGTTGAAATTGACCGCCTCGACGACTTCAATGCCGCTTTGGCCCATGGCGCTCGTCACCTCTGCACAACCAGCCATCACTTTTGCAGCATCGAGGCCCAGGATGGCGGCCATGGCCCCCGTGTCCACGGGCACGGCTTCCTGCATGGCGGCGGCGCGCAGGCGCACCAGCGGGGCGGCCTGCGCCAGCGTCAGCACGCCCGACGCCACCAGCGCCGAATACTCGCCCAGCGAGTGCCCGGCCACAGCGGCGGGCAAGGCGCCGCCCTCGGCGCGCCAGACGCGCCAGGCGGCCACACCGGCCACCAGCATTACGGGCTGGGTGTTGGTGGTCAGCGCGAGCTGCTCCTTGGGGCCTTCGTGGATCAGGCGGCCCACGTCTTCGCCCAGGGCGTCGGACGCTTCCTGCAGCGTCTGCACGACGGCCGGGTGATCGCCCCAGCCATCGAGCATGCCCACGGCCTGCGATCCCTGGCCCGGGAAGACAAATGCAAAAGACTTCATGGTCGTTCTGGAAATAATGACAAAAAAAGGCCCTAGCGCTTGCCAGGCAAGCGCTAGAAGCTACAACTTCAGGAGCACGGCACCCCAGGTAAAACCGCCTCCCACCCCTTCCAGCAGCAGCGTCTCGCCCTTGCACACCTGGCCCGAGCGCACGCCGTGGTCCAGCGCCAGCGGAATCGACGCGGCCGAGGTGTTGCCGTGCTGGTCTACCGTGACCACGACCTTGTCCATGGACAGCTTGAGCTTGCGCGCCGTGCTTTGCATGATGCGGATATTGGCCTGGTGCGGCACCAACCAGTCGATGTCGGCCTCGGCCAGGCCGGCCTTGTCGAGCGCGGCGCGGGCCGCGCTCTCGAGCAGGCCCACGGCCAGCTTGAACACCGCCTGGCCATCCATCTTGAGCAGCGGATCGCCCGTGATCTTGCCGCCCGAGACATGGCCGGGCACGCACAGGATGCCCACGTGCTTGCCGTCGGCATGGATGTCGCTGGCCAGGATGCCGGGCTCGTCCGAGGCTTCCAGCACCACGGCACCGGCGCCGTCGCCAAACAGCACGCAGGTGGTGCGGTCGTCAAAGTCCAGCAGGCGGCTGAAGATTTCGGAGCCCACCACCAGAGCCCTGCTGGCGGTGCCGGCGCGGATCATGGCGTCGGCCACCGTCAGCGCATAGACAAAGCCGCTGCACACGGCCTGCACGTCGAACGCCGGGCAGCCATTGGCGCCCAGCTTGTGCTGCAGGATGGCAGCGGTGGACGGGAACACCATGTCGGGCGTGGACGTGGCAACGATGATCAGGTCGATGTCCTGCGGCTCCAGCCCGGCCGCCTTCAGCGCGTGGCGCGAAGCGTCCAGGGCCATGTCGCTGCACGCCACATCGGGCGCGGCGAAATGGCGCGCACGGATGCCCGTGCGCTCGACTATCCATTCATCGGAGGTTTCGACGCCCCGCGCAGCCATCTCGGCCACGAGGTCGGCATTGGTCACCCGGCGTGCCGGCAGGTGGCTGCCGGTGCCGGTAATACGTGAGTAGCGTTTCATCAATGTGGCGCCGGCGCCGCGCCGCTGTCTGCAAACGCATGTTCGGGCAGCAAGAAAGGCGCTGCACTGGCAATGCGGTGGCGGACACGGTCCAGCAGGTTGTTGCGGGCTGCATCATACGCGCGGTTCAAAGCGGTCCCAAAAGCCACTTCGTCGGCAGACCCATGGCTTTTGAAGACCAGGCCGCGCAATCCCAGCAAGGCTGCACCGTTGTAACGGCGGTGGTCTACCTTGTCTTTGAACGCAGATAGCACCGGATAGGCAACGATCGCGGCCATTTTGGTGAACACATTGCGTGAGAACTCCTGCTTGAGGAATCCGCCCACCATGCTCGCCAAGCCCTCGCTGGCCTTGAGCGCCACATTGCCAACAAAGCCGTCACAGACCACGATGTCGGTCGTTCCCTTGAAAATGTCGTTGCCTTCGACATTGCCATAAAAATTCAACAGGCCGGAGTTGCCAGCCGTACGCAGCAAATCGCCCGCTTTTTTGATTATTTCGCTGCCTTTGATCGCTTCTTCACCGATATTGAGCAAACCGACGGTCGGCTGCTCCTTGCCTTTGAGGACCGAATCCAGCGCCGACCCCATAACGGCGAACTGCAGCAGGTGCTGCGCGCTGCAGTCGACATTGGCCCCCAGGTCGAGCACCGTGGTGGCGCCGCCCTGGGCGTTGGGCAGCTGGCTCGCGATGGCCGGCCGGTCGATGCCGTCGAGCGTCTTGAGCACGTAGCGCGCAATCGCCATCAAGGCGCCGGTGTTGCCCGCAGACACGGCGGCGCTGGCAGCGCCGCTCTTGACCTGCTCGATGGCCACGCGCATGGACGAATTCTTCTTGCGGCGCAGGGCCACCTCGACAGGGTCGTCCATCGCCACGACTTCGCTGGCGGGCACCAGCGTGGCGCGCTCGTGCACAAAGCCTTGCAGCGCCTCGGGCAGTCCCACCAGCAGCAGCCGCGCATCGGCATGACGCTCCAGAAAATGGCGGCACGCCGCCAGCGTGACGCGGGGGCCGTGGTCGCCCCCCATGCAATCCACAGCCAGGGTAATCATCGAAGGTGTGTCTGGCCGCTCGCGCGGCCCAAGTTGAAAGTGCAGCGCACAAAACAAAGGCCCGTGCTACATATACAGTAGCAACGGGCCCCGGCGATCGAAGCTCGTGAAACGAATCAGGCTTCGGCCTTGTTCTTCAGCACCTGGCGGCCACGGTAGAAACCGTTGGGGCTGATGTGGTGGCGCAGGTGGGTTTCGCCCGTGGTGGGTTCCACCGCGATGCCGGGCACATTCAGTGCATTGTGCGAGCGGTGCATGCCGCGCTTGGAGGGAGATTTTTTGTTTTGCTGAACGGCCATGGTCGGCTCCTGGTCTGAAAAAGGGGTGGGTAAAAACGCGATCAGCCCATTCAAAAGACACAAGGGGATTCGCGCGAAGCCTTCAATTATATCCGAAGCTGATTTAGCTTCCGGGCTTGTCGACGCGCAGTGACGCCAGGGCCGCGAACGGATTGGGTTTTTCGGCGCTTGCGGCCTCGAAATCGTCCTCGCTGGAGGCCATGGGCACGGCGGTGGGGCACACGTCGTGGCGCGGCACCACCGGCAAGGCCATCAGCAGCTCGTCCTCGATGAGCTCGTGCAGATCGAATTCGCGGCTCAGCGCCAGCAGGTCTTCCTCGACGTCGTCGTCCAGCGCTTCGGCCGTGGCCTCGTCGGCGACGAAGCGAAACGAGCGATCGACCTCCAGGGGCACGTCCACCGGCGTCAGGCAGCGTTGGCACACCATCGGGAACGACGCCTGCACCTTCAGGTGCAGCCACAAATCGCTGCTGTCGCCAGCCAGCGCCCGCAGCTCGCCGCGCGCCTGCCAGTCCACACGCAAATCGGGGTGAAGGCCCTGCGCCTCTTGCGCCAGGCGCTCGTATTGGAGCAGGGAATCGTGTCCAGCCAGCTGTGCGCCCGCCTGCGCAAAGGCCTTGACATCCAGCCGGGCGGGTGAGTAGTCCTTGGTCATGCACGCAGTGTAAGAGAATCAAGGCATGCACGATTTCGTCTCCCCACAGCGCCCCCTGGTTTTGGGCTCGACCTCCCCCTACCGGCGCGAACTGCTGCAGCGCCTGCGCCTTCCGTTCAGCGTTTTGGCTCCCGATGTCGATGAAACCCCGCAACCAGGCGAGGCGCCGCGCGAGCTGGCACGGCGCCTGGCGCTGGCCAAGGCGCGCGCGGTGGCTGCGCAGCAGCCCGGCGCCGTGGTGATCGGCTCCGACCAGGTGGCCGACCTGGCGGGGCATGCGCTGGGCAAGCCGCACACGCACGAACGCGCGCTCGCCCAGCTCCGCCTCATGAGCGGCCACAGCGTGGTCTTCCAGACCGCCGTGGCCGTGGTGTGCCAGGCCACGGGCTTCGAGCAGGTGGACCTGGCGGCGGTCACCGTGCGCTTTCGCTCCCTGGCCGAGGACGAGATGGAGCGTTACCTGCGCGCCGAGCAGCCCTACGACTGCGCCGGCAGCGCCAAGAGCGAGGGCCTGGGCATCAGCCTGCTCGACGCCATCGACAGCGACGACCCCACCGCGCTGGTCGGCCTGCCGCTGATCCGCACCTGCCGCCTGCTGCGCGCCGCCGGACTGGTGCTGCCATGAGCGCGCCCGCACCCGCCGCCACTGCGCGCGGCACGCTGTACCTGGTGCCCGCGCCGCTCGATTTCGGCTGCGACACGCAGATGCCGCTGCAGCACAGCCTGCCCGACGCCACGCTGGCCACCGCAGCGCGGCTGACCCACTGGGTCTGCGAAAACGCCAAAAGCGCCCGCGCCTACCTCAAGCGCGTGGACGCCGTGCACCCGCTGGCCCTGCCGCTGCAGGAGCAAAGCATCACCGAGCTGCCGCGCGAAGTGCACAAAAAAGGCGACCACGGCGGCAAGGGCGCGGCCGTGTTCGATGCCCGCCCGCTGCTGGCTGCGGCTGTGGCCGGGCACGACATCGGCCTGGTCAGCGAAGCCGGGATGCCGGCCGTGGCCGACCCGGGCAGCTCGGTGGTGCGCGCCGCGCACGAGCTGGGCATCGCGGTGGTGCCGCTGGTCGGGCCGGTGTCTCTGCTGCTGGCGCTGGCCGCCAGCGGGCTGAGCGGGCAGAGCTTCGCCTTCGTCGGCTACCTGCCGCAGGATCCCGACGAGCGCGCCCAGCGCATCCGAGCCCTCGAAAACCTGGCGCTCAAGAGCGGCCAAACCCAGCTGTTCATTGAAACGCCCTACCGCAACGCCGCGCTGCTACAGGCGCTGCTGCACACCCTGCAGCCGGCCACGCGCCTGTCGGTCAGCAGCGGCCTGACGCTGGCCAGCGGCCACACGTGCAGCCAGAGCGTGCAGCAGTGGCGCCACCGGCCCGCGGGTCCCGACAAGCACACGCCGGCGGTGTTTGCCATCGGGCGCTGAGGCGGCTGCGGCCGCTCAGTGGCCGTGCCCCAGGTGGCTGACCAGCGTCACCACGCCCATGCCGGTCAAGAGCATCGCAACCTGCAGGGCGGTTTCGCGCACCGACAGGCGTTTTTGCAATTGCGGAATCAGATCGGCCAGCGCGACATAGATAAAACTGCTCGACGCCACCACCAGAAAGTACGGCAGCCAGCCGTGCAGCCGCTCCAGCAGAAAGTAGCCGGCCAGGCCGCCCAGCGCGGTCACCGCGCCGGCCAGCGACACCTTGACCAGCGCCACGCGGCGGTTGGCGCTGCTTTGCAGCAGCACCACCAGGTCGCCCATGTGGTGCGGCACCTCGTGCGCCAGCACCGACGCGGCGGCAATCAGCCCGAGCCGGAGGTCGGCCACAAAGGCCGAAGCAATCAATACGCCATCGCCAAAGCAGTGCACGCTGTCGCCGGTCAGCACCGTCCAGCCGCCCAGGCGCACCGTGCCGCCGCCCTCATGGCGGTGGCCATGGGTGTGATCGCCATCGTGCCCGTGGCCCGGCTGCGCATCGCCGTGCTCATGCCCGTGGTGCCACAGCTCGGCCTTTTCGAGCATGAAAAAGAACACCACGCCGACCAGCAAGGTCGCAAACAGGTCTTGCGCGCTGGCCGGGCTTTCAAACGCCTCGGGCAGCAGGTGCATGAAGGCCGTGGCCAGCAACGCGCCCGCGGCCAGGCTCAGCAGATGCCGCGGCCCGACGCTGCGGGAGCCGCCTGCCAACCCGGCGCGCAAAAGCCACGCGGCCAACCACACACTGCCAATGCCCGCGGCCAGAGTGGCCAAAATGATTGCTATTAATGTCATAGCTGTACGCGCTTACCCTGTATGGCCTAGAGGCCTTTTTTATTGAAAATCAATACCCTGCCGCCATCTGCCGCGCCGATCCCATCGGCACCAAAAAAGCCGCCCTGCCTTGGCGGGGCGGCTGTGTCGTTGCAGCCTGTGCCTGCACCGCGCTTGCGCGGCGCATGTCAATGCGGCGGCATCATCCCACGCGCCAGGCGCGGCCGCCGCGCAGCGCGGTGCAGAAAGAGCGCCGGCCCGTCATGCGACGCCATGCGTTTTGAACCAGGCCAGCGCCCGCTTCCACCCATCCTCGGCCGGTCCCGGGCGGTAGCTGGGGCGGTAGTCCGCGTGAAAGGCATGCGAGGCCTCGGGGTAGACCACGAACTCGGACGCCTTGGCGGCGGCAGAGCCCTGGACCAAATCGGCTTTCATCTTATCAACCGTGTCAAGGGGGATGCCGCCATCCTGCCCGCCATAGAGCCCCAGCACCGGCGCCTTGAGAATGGGTGCGATCTCCACCGGGTGCTTGGGCGTGACCGCGCTCGGGCTGCCCACCAGGCGCCCGTACCATGCCACGGCCGCCTTGACGGGGCCGTGCGCCGCATACAGCCAGGCGATGCGCCCGCCCCAGCAAAAGCCCGTAATGCCGACGCGCGCCGCGTCGCCGCCATGCGCCGTGGCCCACTGCACGGCACCGTCCAGGTCGGCCATGACCTGGGCGTCCGGCACCTTGGACACCACCTCGGCCATCAGCTTGGCGATGTCGCTGTATTGGGCCGGATCGCCTTGGCGCGCATACAGCTCGGGCGCAATCGCCAGGTAGCCGGCCCGCGCCAGGCGGCGGCAGACATCGGCGATGTAGGTGTGCACGCCAAAGATTTCCTGCACCACCAGCACCACCGGCAGGCCGGTCTTGCCGGCCGGCGCCGCGCGGTAGGCAGGCACCTTGAAACCGTTGACCTCGTAGTGCACGGTGCCCGCGTCCAGCCCGTCCGCGGGCGTGACGATCGCCGTTTGCGCCATCAGCGGCGCGGCGGCGGCGGCATAACCCAGGCCCAGCGCGGCCTGCAGCGCGGTGCGCCGGGTGGCGCCGGCTTCGGTGCTGCGGCCCGGCAGCAGGGAATGGACATCGGCGCGGAGGTCGTCAAACGGCATAGCTGGGTCTCCTGAAAAAAAGCGCGTGGGCGCGGAACATGGACGCGCCAGTCTAGGGGTCGAGCGCAATTGCGCCAACACGGATCGCGCCGCACGCCAACGCGCGGCGGTCTCCCTTGCGCCCCCACTGCCGCCCAAACCGCGATATCGTGCGGGTTCACGCCTCCTGTCTGGGGAACACCATGCGCATCCTGCTCACCGGCTCGACCGGCTTCATCGGCCACACCCTGCAAGCGGCGCTGGAGCGCGCGGGGCACAGCGTGCACGGCGGCGTCTCGCCGCGCCGCAGCACGCTCCAACCCGGCCAGGTGCCGACGGACTTTGTGCACGACACCACGGCCGCCGCCTGGCTGCCGCGCCTGGCGGGCATGGACGCCGTGGTCAACGCCGTCGGCGTGCTGCGCGACACACGCGAGCGCCCTATCGACGCGGTGCACCGCGACGCCCCGATCGCGCTGTTCGACGCCTGCGCCGAGGCGGGCGTGCAGCGCATCGTGCAAATATCCGCACTGGGCATTGAAGGCAGCAGCACACGCTACGCCCAGACCAAGCTGGCCGCCGAGGCGCATTTGAAAGGCCTGGCAGCGCAGAACCGCCTGCGCCCGGCCATCCTGCGGCCCAGCGTGGTGTTCGGCAAAGGCGGCGACAGCAGCGCGCTGTTCATGAACCTGGCGCGCCTGCCGGTGGCGCTGTTTCCCGGTGCGGTGCTGGACGCGCGCGTGCAGCCGGTGTCGGTGCACGACCTGGCCGCCGCCGTGGTCGCCCTGCTCGGCCCCGCCATGGAACAGGTCGGCACCATTGAATGCACCGGCCCCGAGCCGCTGACCATGGGCGCCTTCATTGCTAGCCTGCGCCAGCAACTGGGCCACCCGCCGGCCATGGTGCTGCGCCTGCCCCAGCCCCTGACGGAACTGAGCGCGCGTTTGGGCGACGCGGTGCCGCAGTCCCCCTGGTGCAGCGAGACCCTGGCGATGCTGGGCAGCGACAACGTGGGCCATCCGGCGGTGTTCGAGCGGCTGCTGGGGCGCCCGGGCGTGCATTACAGCCAGCTGGTGGCGACCGCCTGGCGCTGAGCCCGCACCGCGGGAGTGGCCCCTGGGCTGGCGGCACCCGCGGCGCGCGGCGCACAGCGCACAGCGCACAGCGCACCCCGGAGATTTTGAATCAAACAGGCCACAAACGCTTTCCACGCCAGCGCAAGAAGCTATCTAATCGATAGCACACTAGAACACCCCGAGCACCAGCCCTGCCGCCAGCGCCGCCCCCAGCGCCCGGCAGCGTTCCAGGTCTTCGGCACCGATCTGCTTGGGCGCCAGGATCGCCTCGGGTGTCTGGGCGTGGGTGCACACGATCAGCGGCTCGGCCACGCTCCGGAGGCGCCAGCCGGTGGCGATGCGCTCGATCTGCCGCGCCGCGTTGCTGCCGTCGCTGCCCGCACACACCAGGCTGGCATACGGGCGGCCGTTGACCTGGTCAAGCACGGCGTAGTAGCTGCGGTCGAAAAAGTCCTTGAGCTGCCCGCTCATCGCCGCCAGATTCTCGGGCGTGGCGAAGACCATGCCGTCCGCCGCCAGCACGTCCTGCGGCCCCGCCTGCGCGGCATGCAGCAGCCGCACCGCGCAGCCCGCTTCGGCCGCGGCACCGGCGCGCGCTGCTTCGGCCATCTGGCGCGCGCCGCCGGTCACCGAGTGGTAGACGACCAGCAGCGTCTTGGCTGCGCCCATGCGGCTACAGCGCCATCGACGGCCTGGCCGCCATGGCCGTGCGCCAGCGCAGCACGTGCGGGTGCTGCTCGCTGGGCTTGATCTTGACCGCGCGCGCAAAGTCCACCGCCACCACGGCGGTGATGTCGGCCGCGCTGAACCGGCCCGCGGCGACGAAGTCGCGGCCCGCCAGACGCTCGTTCAGCAGCACGAAAAACTGCGCCACGCGGGCCAGGCCGCGCTCGGCGAGCTGCGGAATCTGCGGGTAGTTCACCGTTCCCGGCAGCGCCCGGTTGGCCATGGCCGGCGCGCTGTTGCGCAGCGCCTCGGCAATCGCGAGCAGCCCCTCGAATTCCATGCGCCAGTTCCAGCTGGCGATGTCGGCCTTTTCCTCGGGCGTCTCGCCCAGCAGCGGCGGTTCGGGAAAACGCGCTTCGAGGTACGCGGTGATGGCAGCGTTGTCGGTCAGCAGCGACCCTTCCTCGGTGCGCAAGGTCGGCACCGTGCACTGCGGGTTGATGCGCCGATAGGCCTCGCCCAGCTGCTCGCCACTGCGCAGGTCCACCGCCACGGTGTCATAGGCGACGCCCTTCTCGGCCAGAAAAATGCGCGCCCGGCGGGGGCTGGGCGCCGTGGCGCAGTCGTACAGGGTGATCATGGGCAGGCCTTTGCAACGGTGGAAAGACAAACGGTCAAGAAGACGCGGCGAGCTTGTCCTGCGTCTGGGTGTCGAAGTCGCTGGCGTCGTGGCGCTCGTGCAGCTGGCTGGCGGGCTCGCCCCAGGTGCGGTTGACCTTGCGGCCGCGCTGCACGGCCGGGCGCTGGGCGATCTGGTCGGCCCAGCGCACGACGTGGGTGTACTCGTGCACCTGCAAAAATTCGCCCGCTTCGTAGAGTTGGCCTTTGGCCATCGCGCCATACCACGGCCAGATCGCCATGTCGGCCACCGTGTAGGCGTCGCCCGCCACAAACTCGTGCGCGGCCAGGCGCTGGTTGAGCACGTCCATCTGGCGCTTGACCTCCATCGCATAGCGGTCGATCGCGTACTCGATCTTGGTCGGCGCGTACGCATAGAAATGCCCGAAGCCACCGCCGAGAAACGGCCCGCTGCCCATCTGCCAGAACAGCCACGAGAGGCACTCGGCCCGCTCGGCGCCACTCGCCGGCACAAACGCGCCGAACTTCTCGGCCAGGTACAGCAGGATCGCGCCCGACTCGAACACCCGCACCGGCTCGGGCCCGCTGCGGTCCATCAGGGCCGGAATCTTCGAGTTCGGGTTGACCGCGACGAAACCGCTGCCGAACTGCGCGCCCTCGCCGATCGGAATCAGCCAGGCGTCGTACTCGGCACCGCTGTGGCCGAGCGCCAGCAGTTCTTCGAGCATCACCGTGACCTTGACGCCGTTCGGTGTGGCGAGCGAATACAGCTGCAGCGGGTGGCTGCCCACGGGCAGCTCCTTGTCGTGCGTGGCGCCGGCGACGGGGCGGTTGATGCTGGCGAACTTGCCGCCGTTGTCTTTGTTCCAGTGCCAGATGGCGGGTGGGGTGTAGTCGGACGGATCGGTCATGCAGGGACTCCTCAGGGCACAGCGGGTGGAGGCGGTGGCTGTGCGGCCACATGCGGAATGAGTGTACCGACGCCGCTTCTTATCTGCACCTGCGGCAGCGAAACGCCCCCTGTGCGGTCTGGCCAAGCTCTGGAGCAGGGGACACCTTGCGATGCAAGGCGGCCGGCGGGGCGCCCAACGTGAGCGGCCTAGGGACGCGGTCCCAGCCAATACCACGCCGCAGCGCCTGCGGCCAGCCACAGCGCCACGATGAGGACCGCGCCGGCCCGGCTGCGGGGCTTGGCGCCTTTCGCCTGCATCCACGCGTCTGCTTGGGCGCGGCATTCCGCGAGGACTTCCGGCGGCAAGAGCCGGATGGTCAGCCAGATAAGGCCCGGGAGCAGCAGAACATCGTCGACATAGCCGAGCACGGGGATGAAGTCGGGAATCAGATCGATCGGGCTGAGCGCATACGCCACCACGAACACCCCCAGGGCCTTGGCATACCAGGGCGTTTGGGGATGCCTGCCGGCAAACCACAGCGTGACGCAGTCGCGTTTGACCCGCCTGGCCCAAGCTTTCAAATGGTCGCGGGTGCGCATGGGAACTGCGTTGGACGCCGAATACCGTCTTGGTGGATTGCGGAGGTGGCCGCATCCGGTCCCGCCGGCCGCCTCATCCCCACCACCGCACCAGTCCCGCCGCCGCCGCGCCCAGCACCACCACCAGCAGAAACGGCAGCCGCAGCCACAGGGCGAGCGCCGCTGCCGCCAGGGCCGCCAGGCGCGCATCGAGCACCAGGGCCGTCCCCGAGGCAAAGGTGTTCATCACCGTCAGCGCCGACAGCAGCGCCACCGTGATGGCGCCGGCCACGCGGGCCATGCGCGGGTTCTGCAGCCAGCGGGCGGGGACGGCGTAGCCGGCCCACTTGGTCAGGTAGGTGGCGGCGCAGGCCAGCAGGATCGCGCTCCACAGCGTCATGGCGCGCCCTCCCCGTCTGCGGAGGCGGAAGGCGCCGGGGCGGGGGCATCGGGGCTGCGCACCCACCAGCCCCAGGCGGCGCCGACCCCGGCGGCCAGCAGGATGGGCAGGCCGGGCGGCACCAGCGGCACGGCCAGGGCGGTGGCCACACCGCAGACGACGGCCAGCGCCACGGGCTCGCGCTGCGCGAGGCGCGGCCAGAGCAGGCCGAGGAACGCGGCCACGGCGGCGCCGTCGAGCCCCCAGCGGCGCGGGTCGCCCAGCGCGTCGCCCAGCATGGCGCCGAGCAGCGTGAACAGGTTCCAGAGCAGGAAGACGCCCACGCCGGCCGTCCAGAAGCCGCGCAGCTGTTCGTCCGGCGCGGTCTGGCCCGAAGCGGTGGCGGCGGATTCGTCGATGGTCAGTTGCGCGGCCACGGCCTTGCGCCAGCCGGTGGGCGCGAGCATGCGGTTCATCTGCATGCCGTAGACCGCGTTGCGCACGCCCAGCAGCGCGGCGGCACCGAGCGCGGCCGAGCCCGCACCGCCGCCGGCGATCACGCCGATGAAGGCGAACTGCGAGCCGCCGGTGAACATCAGCAAACTCAGCGCCATGGTCTGCCCCACCGTGAGGCCGGCTGCCACCGCGAGCGCGCCGAACGAGATGCCGTAGAGCCCGGTGGCGACGGAAATCGACAGGCCCATGCGCACGGCGGGGGTC
>NZ_MWOM01000078.1:9031-16345 GCF_012931925.1 Acidovorax sp. SRB_24 | reverse complement strand
GTGCTCGACGATGGCTCGGGCCGCAAGCGCACCGTGATCGCGGTGCAGGTGCCCGACAGCTTCAACCAGGCCAGCCCCTGCGTGGTGCTGGGCGCGTCCTCGGGCTCGCGCGGTGTCTACGGCGCCATCGGCACCGCAGGGGAGTGGGGCCTCAAGCATGGCTGTGCCGTCGCGCTGACCGATGCCGGCAAGGGCGTGGGCATCTACAACATGATGGACGACACCGTCCACAAGATCGATGGCACGCGCGCCACGCGCAGCGCGGCTGGGGCGCTCAATTTCTTTGCCGCCAACATCACCGATGCGGCACGGGCGGCCTACAACGCCGTGTTCCCGAACCGGCTGGCGCTCAAGCAGGTGCACTCGCAACTGAACCCGGAAAAGGACTGGGGCAACGACACGCTGGCCGCAGGCCGCTATGCACTGTTCGTGCTCAATGACCGCTATGGCACGGACGCCAACCGGGTGCCGTTCTCCCCCGAGAACACCCTCGTGATCGCCGGCTCTGCGTCCAATGGCGGCGCCGCTTCGCTGCGCGCTGCCGAACAGGACGGCGCAGGCCTGATCGACGGCGTGGTCGCATCCGAACCGGTGGCCGAAATGCCCACGGCCAGCGGCTACGGCATCCAGTTCGGCGGCGCCGCGGTTACCGGCTATGGCAAGACGCTGGCCGACTACACCACCTACGGCAACCTCTACCAGCCCTGCGCTGCGCTGGCGGCAGGCGCGGCCATGGCCGAAGTGTCCATCTTCAACTACATCGCGCTGACCGGACTGACGGCGCGGGCCACGGCACGCTGCGACAGCCTGGCGGCCAAGGGGCTGGTCACTGGCGCCGACACGGCCGCCCGGTCGCTGGACGCGCTCAACAAGCTGCGCGCCTATGGCTGGACGCCCGAGCACGACCAGATGCACAACGCCCACTACGCCCTGGGCAACGGCCCCATCCTCTCGGCCATGTACCCGGTGAGCTACGGCCGCTTCCCGGTCGAGGCGAATGTCTGCAACACCAGCTTTGCGGCGGTCAATGCCACCGGCGACCCGGTGGCCGTGGCGCCAGCGGCTCTGGCGCAGAGCTTCGCCACGGCCAATGGAACGGCCAACGGCACACCGGCTACGGTGGTCTACAACGACTCGGTGGGCGGCGCCAAGGCCTGGCAGTTTGCCGTGTCGCCCTCGACCGGCGTCGCCGACTTCGGCCTGGACAACGCCTTGTGCCAGCGCGCGCTGGTCACGGGCAGCGACCCGGTCAGCGGCGCGGCACTCACGGCTACCACGATGCCCACCAAGGCGCAGAGCGATGCCGTGCGCGCCGGCATTGCCGAGGTGGTGCTCAACGGCAACCTGCGTGGCAAGCCCACCATCATCGTGAGCGGCCGCAGCGATGCCTTGGTGCCGGTGAACAACAATTCACGGGCCTATGCCGCCTACAACAAGGTGGTGGAAGGTGCCGCGAGCAAGCTGCGCTACATCGAGGTGACGAACGGCCAGCACTTCGACACCTTCCTGCCGTTCAGCGGGTTCGACACGCGCTTCGTGCCGCTGCACCCGTACTTCAACCAGGCCATGGACGCGATGTACGCGCACCTCAAGAGCGGTGCCGCGCTGCCCGCGAGCCAGGTGGTGCGCACCACGCCGCGCGGCGGCGTGCCCGGTGCAGCCCCGGCCATCACCGCCAGCAACGTGCCGCCGTTTGTGGCAGCGCCCGCAGCCGCCAACCAGATTGGCTTTGCGGGCACGTCGCTGAGCGTTCCCAACTGAGCCCGGGCTGGCTGCGCAGGAACCCCACCATGCAAACATTCTGGAAGTCGTGCGCGGCCGGCCTGCTGGCCGCGCTCGCTCTCTGCGCTGGAGGGGGACTGGCGCAGCCTGCCCGTGCCGGTGAGATCGTCATTGGCCAGGTGGCGCCCCTGTCGGGGGTGCTCGCCACCACCGGCCAACAAATGGTGCTGGGCGGAAAAATCTACTTTGACTGGATCAACGCCCAGGGCGGCGTGCACGGCGCCAAGATCCGCCAGTCCGTGGTGGACGACGGATACAAGGTGCCCGACACGGTGCGCCTCACGCGCGAACTGCTGGAGCGTCCCGAGGTGGTGGCGCTCTATGGTTTCGCCGGCACGGCCAACATCACGCAGCTGCTCGCCGATGGCGTGCTGGAGCAGGGCGGGGCGGCCCTGGTGGCGCCCTACACCGGGGGCGAGCCGCTGCGCAACCCGTTCAACCCCTGGATCTTCCATGTGCGCGCGGGCTATGCCGACGAGGCCGAGCACATGGTGCAGCAGCTCACCACCCTGGGCATGGACCGCGTGGCCGTGATGTACCAGGACGACGGGTTTGGCAAGGCCGGCCTGGCGGGCGTGGAGGCGGCGCTGGCCAAGCGCAAGCTCCGGCTCGTGGCCTCGGCCGGCTACGAGCGCAACACCGACCAGGTCGACGGTGCGGTCCGCGCCATCCAGGCCGCCGATGCGCAGGCCGTCATCATGATCGCCATCAACAAGCCGGCGGCGGCGTTCATCCAGCGCTACCGCGCGCAGGGCGGAGGCGCGCAGCTCTACAGCATTTCGGTGGTGGACCCGGCCGAGCTGGTCAAGCTGGCAGGGCTGCAGAACGCCCACGGCCTGGGCATCAGCCAGGTGGTGCCATTCCCCTACCAGCCGATGCTGCCGGTGGTGCGCGAGTACCAGCAGTTGCTGAAACAGTACGCGCCCGGGGCCGAGGTCAACTACACCAGCTTCGAGCAGTTTCTCGGTGCGAAGGTGCTGGTCGAGGCCCTGCGCCGCGCCGGGCCCGCACCCACGCGCGCCAAGGTGCTCAAGGCGCTCGAATCCCTGCAGCGCCTGGACCTGGGCGGGATCACGGTGGGCTACTCACCCACCAACCGCATTGGGTCGCGCTACGTCGAAGTGACCGTGATCGGTCGCTCGGGCCGGCTCATGAAATGAGGCGGCGGCGCCGTCTCCCTGTTTCACAAGGTGCTTCACCATGTCTCCCAATTCCCGCTACGCCACCTGCGCCGGCTACGAAATCCACTACACGGAGTGGGGTGCGCAGGACGCCCCCGTGGTGATTGCATGGCATGGCCTGGCGCGCACCGGGCGCGACATGGACGAACTCGCAGCGCACCTGGCGCCGCGCTGGCGCGTGGTCTGCCCGGACACGCTCGGGCGCGGCCTGAGCCAGTGGAGCCGTCGGCCGCAGGACGAATACCGCTTGTCGTTCTACGCCCGCATCGCCGCCGACCTGTTTGACCAGCTGGGCATCGCGCAGGCGCACTGGGTGGGCACGTCGATGGGCGGCGCCATTGGCACGGTCTGCGCGGCGGGGCTGTTCGAGCCGCAGCTCAAGGGGCGCATCCGCAGCCTGCTGCTCAACGACAACGCGCCGCAGCTGGCCGACGCCGCGCTCGCGCGCATCAAGGCCTATGCCGGCCAGCCGCCCGCCTTCGACACCGTGCGTGAGCTGGAGGCATTCTTCCGGCAGGTCTACCAACCCTATGGCTGGCTCAGCGACGCACAGTGGCGGCGCCTGACCGAAACCTCCACGCGCCGCCTGGGCGACGGCCGCGTCACGCCGCACTACGACCCGGCCATGGTGCAGCAGTTCACGCACCACGACAACGACTACCGCATCTGGGAGCATTACGACGCGCTCGACATCCCCGTGCTGTGCCTGCGCGGCGCCGAGTCCGACCTGGTGCTGCCGCAGACCACAGCAGCCATGCAGCTGCGCGGCCCTGGTGCGCGGGGACAGCTGCAGGTGCTTGAAGTGCAGGACTGCGGCCACGCGCCGGCGCTCAATGTGCCCGGGCAGCTGCAGACCGTGGAGGCCTTCTTGCTGGCAGCAGAGCGCTCGTGATGCTATTCAAAATATAGCTGTCGGCGCTTTTTCAGCAAGCGTTTGAACGGGTTTTGTGTTGGATTAGACCAGCGAAACCGCGCAGGCGTGGCGTGCACGCGCTGCGCGGGCCTGGGGAGGCGCTTACTTGCCGACGGCCAGGTTGGCCTGCACGTTCACGCTCTGCTGGACCAGCGACGAGATGCCGCTGTTCTGGCTCGCGACCATGATGCCGGCGGCCGACTGGCCGACGCTGGTCATGGTGTTGGCCATGCTGAACGTGCCCGCGCTCACGGTGTTGGTGCCGCCAGCGCCGCCGCTGCCGCCCGCGCCCGTGCCACCGGCGCCGCCGTCTGCGGTGTTGGTGCCGCCATTGCCTGCGCCACCCGTGCCGCCCGCGCCGCTGCCGCCGGCAACGCCGTTGCCGCTGGTGTTGGCGCCGTTGCTGGCGCCGCCGTTGGTGGCGCTGCCATTGGTGCCGCTGCCGCTGGCGCCGCCCGTGCCCATGCCGGCGGTGCGGGTGCTGCCGCCGCCATTGCTGTTGGAGGTGCCGCCTGAGCCGGTGGCGGTGGCGGCTCCGCCGCTGCCCGAGGTGCCGCCGTTGCCGCCCGTGCCGCCGTCGGTGTTGCTGCCGCCATTGGCGGAGCCACTGCCACCACCGCTGCCGCTGCCGCTGCCGTTGGCAGCGGACGCACCACCGCTGTCTCCGCCATTGGCGCGCCCGCCATTGCCATTGCCGCCGCTGCCTGCGGTGGCGCTGCCATTGGTGGCGCTGCCGTTGTTGATGTTGCCGTTGGAGGCATTGCCACCTGCAGAGCCGTTGGACCCGTTGCCTGCGGCCCCCGTGCCTCCCGTGCCCGAGCCACTGGCGCGGCCACCGTTGCTGGCGCCGCCCGTGCCCGCCTGGGCGGTGCCACCGTTGGCATTGCCGCTGTTGGTGGCGCTGTTGCCGATGTCGCGCACGCGGTTGCCCGTGACCATGCCGCTGAGGTTGCTGGTGGCCATGGCGGTAGACACGTTGAAGGTGTCGCTCAGCGTGCCCGTCGAGCCGTTGTTCAGGGCCGCCGAGCGGGCCGCGCTGGCCGTGGCCGCGCCAGAGCCCCTGTTGGTGCCATTGTCGGATTGGTTGGTGTTGGTATTGGTGGTGGTGTTGGTGTTATCGGTGCGGGTTGTGTTCTGGGTGGTCGTTTGGCTGTTGTTGTCATTGCTCGCACCGCTGTTGATATTGGTGCTGGAATTGTTTCCTGACGTGCCCGTTTGGCGGGTGTTCTGGTCGGTGCTGCTGGCGAAAGCCGCGCCGCTGATACCAAACGCAACTGCCATGGCCGAAGCCACAAGTGTCATCTTCATAGAGCCTCCTACGGTGAGTGGAACAGGATCAAGGGTTGAGCTGCGCGGGCGCAATTCACGGGGGTCACAGCAACTTTGGTGCCAGCCATGTGCCCTGGGGCCGCGTTGGCGTGGCTGCCGCAAAGACCGCGGCCGTCTGGCGCCGAAAAGCCGGGTGTGCGAGACGCTTCCACCCCAAAGGCCACAGCAGGCTGGCGCATGCACTGCATGGGGCAGGGGCGGCGGCATGGCAACCTGGCACCCCAAGCCGCGCCTTGCCCTGCGCTTTCCACATGCCGCAGACTGGGGTGTCTCAATGCTGTGACGCCGGGGGCGCGGCGCGGTGTACGCGGACGGTGGCAAGCCGTCCGTGCGCTTGCGGGGCTCATGGCGGTGTCGATCGAATGTTGCATGATGCTATGAAACTTATAGCTGTCAGCGAACGTGTATCAAGCGATTGACGGTCTTTTCGTGATAACCGCCGTCACCGCTGGCCAATGCTCTGCTGGATCGCGTCGGCCAGGGTGCCGTGCAGGTTCACGGATCGCACCATGCCCAGCCCGTTGCTGCTGGCATTGATGATCGTCTGGTAGCGGATCTGCTGGTTGTTCAGCGAGTTCTGGATGAAGGTGCCCGTTGTCGCTCCGGCAATGGCGGTGACCGTAGGACCCGTGGCCGTCGGGCTGCTGGTGGTGGTCGATGGGCCCGACGCGAAGCTGTTGCCTGGTCCGTTCTGCACGAGGCTGAGGGTCTCAAGCTTCTGGCTCAATTGGGTCGCCTGTGCCGGTGTGAGGTCTGCCACACGGCCGACGTTGAGCGAGGTCTCGGTGATCAGTGCGCCATTGATGAATACGGCGCGGGAGATGCCAAACGACACCATCAGGCCATCGCCCATGTTGAAGCCGCCACGCAGACCGTCGAGCGTTTGGTCGGCCACGGCCATCCAGACCGCGTCTTGCGCGGGCGGCGCCGCCACGGCAGGGCTGGCCAGCGCACCCACCACGCAGGCGCAGGCGGCCGCTCTGGCAAGGCCTGGGGCTGCGCTGGTTCGCAACAGTGCGCGGCGCATCAGAAGTCTCCCGGCCCGTGCTTTTGCAGGGCAAAGCCGGTGAAGCCCGCACGGGCCATCTCGCTGCCCAGGGGCGCGCGCGGCGCCACACGCCAGTCGGCGGCCAGGTTGAAGCGCGCAGCATCCATGGCGTTGTGGATGACGAACAGCAGCTTGCTCTGCCACAGGGATTCAAAGGCAGCGCGCGACAGGGCGCGCGTGCCTTGCGCCGGATCGCCCACGAGCACGCGGTCGCCTTGGAGGCCTTTGACCACGACGAAGTGCTGGTAGCCGTTTTCATTGACCAGCACGATCGCCGGAATGCGTGCTTCCTGCAGCTTGTCGAGGGGCTGCTGGAAGCCGTCGGCCTCGAAGCCGAGGCTGGCCAGAAAGCGCTTCATGTCGAGCAAGGAGAAGCCTTCGCGCTGGATCTTGGCCTGGTCGCCCAGCGCATACATCTGGGCGAACACGGTCTGTTCGTCGACCGGTGTGCCGTAGTGGTGGGTCAGCAGCGTGGCAAGGGCCGCCGAGCCGCAGCTGAAATCGTATTTTTGCAGCAGCGTGCCCGCCAGGCGCGCTTGTTTGATGCTGGTCACAGGCAGGGTCACGTCGCCTGCGGCCATGGAAGGGAAATAAGCCGGTTGCGCGCCCGCCGCAGTGGCTGCGTTCAGCAGCAGTGCCAGGGAAAGCAAAAGCAGTCGCATGGTGGCCACCGGTGTCAGTTCATCTGCACGTTCACGATGACGGCGTTCTGGATCAGCACGTTGGCGCCCGAGTTCTGGACCACGACGGGTATGCCGCTCATGTTGGCGAACGCGCCGGCGCTGATGGCGTTGCTGCCGGTGTTGACGTGCTGGGCGGTGTTGTCGGCAGTGGTGCCCGTGAGGGCCATGTCGCTGTGCACTTGGGCAGCGCCGCCGCGGTAGCTGTCGAGCGCGGCGCTGTCCACGGCGCTGGCAAACAGGTCGGTGGCAGAAGTGGTCTGGGCCGTGGCCACGCTGGCCAGCAGGGGCGTGCCGAGCAGCACCAGCGCTGCGGGAAGGGAGCGGATCAAGGTCATGGCGTGTGCCCTCGTTGCGGTCGTTGGGGTAGGCAAGAGGCGC
>NZ_MWOM01000078.1:0-8981 GCF_012931925.1 Acidovorax sp. SRB_24 | reverse complement strand
GTGTGCAAAGGCTGCAGGGAAGAGGACCGCGCTACAGGCGCTGCCTGTGGGCCAAGGCAAAACGGCGCGGCAACCGTAACGCGGTCCAGGAGGTTCCACCCGAAATGTCACAGAAGGTTGATGCAGGTACAGCGCCGCAGCGGCGCTGGGCAGTGCAGTGCGTCCGTTCAGGCTCTGTGCCAGGTGTCTGCGGCGGGCCTTGTGTCGCACCGCTGTGACGCCGATGGGTTGCTCGGCGGGGCCTGTCAGCGGAGCAGAACGGCCCGTCCTCCTGAAGGATGTATGGGCATGTCTGGCGAATGATCGCGGCCGGTGCACCTCGGTGTAGACACTGCCTCAGCCCTGTGACAGCAGGTCCAAAAAATGTGAAGGCGTTTGCGCAAATTTACGTTCACTTGCACTGCGCCGCTTGCCCGACCACAAGGGGGCACGTATTCTGGATCGGCATTGACCGCCACCGTTGGCACAACAAGTTTCAGCGCTTAGGGAGTAGCCGCATGAACACGTTCGCTCCGTCCACGCCCTGGGTTTGGGTCACCGGTTCGGTCATGGTCTTATCAAGCGCTGTATCCCAAGCACAAAGCGTGCCTGGGCGCAAGAGCGTCGCCCAGCGCATCGAAGCGCTGGAGCAGCAGGTCAACGCGCAAAGCCGCCAGATCGAGCAGATGCGGCAGCAGTTTGTGGACCAGGAGGCCCGCTACCAGGAGCTGGAGCGTTCGATGGCCGAGTCAGCGCGCAGCGCCCCGGCACCTGTCACGGCCGAGGCCACGCCGGCATCCAATGCCCCGGCCGAGAGCGGCGCCCGTCCCGTGCGGGTGGGGACGGCCCCGGTGGTCGACAACCAGCCCCCGGCAGTGGCCCCTTTGTTCGACCAGCCGGGCATCCTGACGCAGCCCGGCCACTATGTGCTCGAACCGTCCGTGCAGTACGGTTACTCTTCGAACAACCGCGTTGCACTGGTCGGTTACACCATCATTCCGGCGCTGCTGATCGGGCTGGTCGACGTGCGGGAGGTCAAGCGCAACACCTTGACTGCGGCGCTCACCGGCCGCTGGGGGCTGTCGCGCAGCCTCGAAGTGGAGATGCGGCTGCCCTATGTGTACCGCTCGGACACGGCGATCAGCCGCGAGATTTTCACGGGCTCGGCGAACGAGCAGGCCTTCAATTCCAGCGGCCGCGCGATCGGTGACATCGAATTTGCGGCCCGCTACCAGCTCAACCAGCCCCAGGGCAACGAGCCCTTCCTGATCGGCGGGCTGCGCTTCAAGACGCGCACGGGTAAAGACCCGTTCGATGTGGTGACCGACTGCGTGACCCGCTGCGTGGGCAACACCACCGGCACGGGTTTGCCGCTGGATTTGCCCACCGGCTCGGGCTTTTATTCGCTGCAGCCTTCGCTGACCTGGCTCCTGCCCTCGGATCCGGCGGTGTTCTTCGGCGGCTTCAGCTACACGCACAACTTCAAGCGCAGCAACGTGAGCCGGAGGGTGCTCGCGGGTGAGCAGGAATTCATCGGCAGCGTCAAACCCGGCGATGTCTGGGGCATCAACTTCGGCATGGGCCTGGCGCTCAACGACCGCTCTTCGTTCAGCATGGGCGTCGACCTCAACTCCGTAGGCCGCACCAAGCAGAACGGCGTGCCCGTGGCCAGTTCCGCGCGCATCCAGTTGGCGTCTTTGCTGCTGGGCTATTCGTACCGCTACAGCGACCGGACGACGCTGAACGTCACGGTGGGCGCAGGCCTGACGCGCGACACGCCCGACCTCACGCTGAGCGTGCGCATTCCCATGTCTTTTTGACCAGAAAGCCCCGCCATGCCTGTGCGCAAGATCCTGTGTCTGAGCCTGGGGGCGGAGGGCAAGGTCGTGGAAGGCCACTTGCGGGGCAGGGGCTGGGACGTGGCGTTCTGCGACGATGTGCCCGCGGCGCGCCGCCTGCTGTCGCAGCACCGCTACCCGGTCGTGATGCTGGTGGCTGGGGCCGCGCAGGGCTTGGACGAACCTGGCGTGGCTGCGGTGGAAGCCTGCGTCCACGACACGCTGCACACCGAATGGGTGGCCTTGTGCGACGGCGCGGTGCTGGAGTCGCCAGCGTTCCGGGCGCTGATCCTGGGGTGCTTTTTTGACTACCAGGTGCTGCCGCTCGAATGGCCCGACCTCGACCGCATGCTCGAACATGCCGCCCAGCGCGCCGTGCTGCGCCAGGGGGCCACAGAGGCGTCCTCCGACGCCAGCACGCTGGGCATGGTAGGGCAGGCCGAGGCGATGGTGCAGTTGCGCCGGGACATCCGCAAGGTGGCGGGCGCTTCCGCCCCGGTGCTGATCCGCGGCGAGAGCGGCAGCGGCAAGGAACTGGCGGCCCAGGCCATCCATGCGTGCTCGCCGCGCAAGGACGGGCCTTTGGTGGAGGTAAACTGCGGCGCCATCGCGCCGTCCTTGATCCAGTCCGAGCTGTTTGGCTATGTGAAGGGAGCGTTCACCGGGGCGTCGGCCGATCGGCGCGGGCTGATCGAGGCCGCCGATGGCGGCACCCTCTTCCTGGACGAGATCGGCGACCTGCCGCTGGAGCTGCAAACGAACATGCTGCGCTTTCTGCAGGAGAAGAAGATACAGCGCGTGGGCGCAGTGCGCAGCACCGCGGTCGACGTGCGCGTGGTGGCCGCCTCGCATGTGAATCTGGCCGAGGCCGTGGCGCGCGGCCGCTTTCGCGAGGATTTGTTCTACCGGCTCAATGTGCTGGCCATCGAGGTGCCGCCGCTGCGCCAGCGCATGGACGACGTGCCCCTGTTGGCCAGGCATTTCCTCAAGGTCTGCGCGGCCGACCGCCCCCGGCGCATAGAAGGGTTCGACCGGCAGGCGCTGGCGGCTATGGCCAGCTATTCCTGGCCCGGCAACGTGCGCGAGCTTTACAACTGCGTGCAGCGCGCGGTGGTCATGACCGACCAGCGCTGGATCAGCGCCCGCGATCTCGGTCTGGCGTCTGCCCATGTGGTCGCGCACAAGGACCTGGGCACTACTGCGCGCACCGACCTGGGCGCTGCGCGCACCGTCGCCGAGCGCGATGCGATCTTCCGGGCACTCACGCGCGCGGGAAACAACGTCACCCATGCGGCGCGTGCGCTGGGCATTTCGCGCATGACCTTGTACCGGCTGATGGAAAAGCACCGCATAGATGCAGATGCCTTGGGCATCGAAAGCCGCGGCTGAGGCGCCGAGCGCACCGGGCGCACCACTGAGTTGAGTCGTTCGCCGTGCAAGAGCGCGTTTCTGCCCTGCGGTCTTTCCCCGACGGATTTCGCGCCCTGGTGCTGGGCGCCTCGGGCGCCCTGGGCGCAGCGTTCGTGCAGTGTCTGCAGGCCGAGCCGCGCTGCGGCAGCATGCGTGGCCTGCACCGGCGCTCCGATCCGGCCATGGACTTCGATGAGGAGGCCAGTGTTGCGCGCGCCGCAGGGGCGCTGCGTACGCAGGGGCCGTTTCACCTCATCGTCCTCGCCGCTGGCCTGCTGCACACGCCGCAATTCATGCCCGAAAAGCGCCTGGCCCAGTTGCACTATGCGCAGATGGAAGCGACCTTCCGCGCCAATGCGCTGGGCCCGGCGCTGGTGCTGGCGCACTTTTCGCCGCTGCTCGCGCGCGAGCGCGGTGTGCTGGCCGTGCTCTCGGCCAAGGTGGGCAGCATCGGCGACAACCGGCTCGGTGGCTGGTACAGCTACCGCGCCTCCAAGGCGGCGCTCAACATGTTCGTCAAGACCGCCGCCATCGAAGTGCAGCGCAGCCAGCCGCAGGCGGTGCTGGCGGCGCTGCACCCGGGCACCGTGGATTCACCGCTGTCGCGGCCATTTCGCGGCGCCGAGATCGGCCGGCCCGCCGCCGTGGCGGCGTCCGAGATGCTGCGCGTGCTCGATGCGCTGACGCCCGCCGAAACGGGTGGATTCTTCAGCTACCAGGGCGAGCGTTTGCCGTGGTGACGCCGCCGCAGCGCGCCCCCGGACGTCGCGCTGCGCGGGTCTTTTGCCGATGCCATTCAGACCAAATAGCCCTCCAGCGATTGCCCTGTCAGCGCAGGTAGCTATTGAAATGTGAGTAATGGCCGCGGCGCACCTTCAGGCCGTCGCGCCTCCGGCCAGCGCGTGGGCACGCGCTTCGGCGCCAGCGGCCGCGCCGGGAGGCTGCACCGGCCAGCCCGCTAGGTGCTGGCGTGCAATGGCACTGAGCGCGGCGATCCAGGCGGGGTCGCCGTTGAGGCAGGGGAGGTAGTGGAACTCCTTGCCGCCCGCGCGCAGGAAGGCTGCGCGCGCTTCCTGGTCGATTTCTTCGAGGGTTTCGAGGCAGTCGCCGGTGAAGCCCGGGCAGATGACGTCCACGCGGCCGACGCCTGCCTTGCCCATCTCGATCAAGGTGGGCTCGGTGTAGGGGCCCAGCCATTTGGCCTTGCCAAAGCGCGACTGGAAGGTGAGCTGCCAGTCGCCCTTTTGCAGTCCCAGGCGCTCGGCCAGCAGGCGCGCGGTTTTTTGGCTTTCGCAGTGGTAGGGGTCGCCCAGGTGCAGCGTGCGCTCGGGCACGCCGTGAAAGCTCATCACCAGCTTGTCGGGCGGCCCGTGGTGCTTCCAGTGCGCCCGAACGGTGCCCGCCAGCGCATCGATGTAGTCGGCATCGTCGTGGTAGCGGTTGACAAAGCGCAGCTCGGGCACGCTGCGCGTGCGCGCGGCCCAGGCGTAGACGGCGTCGAACACGCTGGCCGTGGTGGTGCCCGAATACTGCGGGTACAGCGGCAGGATGAGGATGCGCGTGGCGCCCTCGGCTTTGAGCGCGTCGAGCTGGCTCGCAATGGACGGGTTGCCGTAGCGCATGGCGTGGCGCACCAGCACGTTGTGGCCGGCCTCGCCCAGCCAGCCGCGCAGCAGCGTGGCCTGCTTGGCGGTCCACACCGCCAGCGGCGAGCCTTCGGGCGTCCAGATGCTGGCGTATTTGGCCGCCGACTGGGCCGGGCGCGTGCGCAGGATGATGCCGTGCAGGATCAGCCACCACAGCGGTTTGGGGATCTCGACCACGCGCTGGTCCGACAGGAACTGCCCCAGGTAGCGCCGCAGCGCCGGGGCCGTGGGGGCATCGGGGGTGCCCAGGTTGCACAGCAGGATGGCGGTGCGGGCGGCTTGCCCGTGGGTGTAGGCGGGTTCGGGTTGAAAAGGCATGCGGCATTCTCGCGCAAGCGGCGGCCGCGCCGGGGGCCTGGCGCGTTGCGCGCGCTGTCCGAACGCGTCAGTCCAGCGGCCGCACCAGCCGCACCGGCAGCTTGCTGGCTTTGGCCGTGTCGCCGCGCGCCTCGCCCGTGGCCAGGTTCACGGCCCAGCCCTCGCTGACGGCCAGGCGGCTGCCGCCGCCGGATCGGCCTTGCACGATGCTGTCGTAGGCGTACGGGTTGGCCTGCGCCTGCCGGATGGGGGCCGAGCCCGACCAATGCCAGTCGCGCGGGGCGGCCGGAAACAGCCGCGGGTCCAGGCCCGGAGGGGTGGCGCCCTTGTCCACCAGGCGGCGCAGTTCGTTGGCGCGCGGCAGGCGCCAGCGCAGGCCCTCGGCCTGGGCGCGGGCCTGGGCCTGGGCGCTGGCCTGGCTGCGGTCGAACAGCTGGCCCTGGCCGGTGCAGGTGGTGCCATTCCAGTGCATGCCCTCCACGCAACGCGACCACGCCAGTCGGGTGCGCGGGTCGATCACATCAGTGCCGTCGCCCGAGGGCGCCAGCGGCGCCGGGGATGGCGGTCCCGCCGCCGCGGCGGCAACGCAGGCCAGGCCCAGCGCCAGGCCGGAAAAGCAGGGGCGCAGGGCAGAAACAAACGGCACCATGGGATCTCCAACTCCTTGAAAAAGGCCGCCCACCCCGCTGGCACAGCGGCAGCGGCGCGGGCCGCGGATGACGCCCTCAGGCTTTGCTGTGGGCCTTTTCCCAGCGCGATTTGCAGGCCACGCAGTGCTGCGTCTGGGGCTCGATCCGCAGGCGCTCGAACGGGATGGCGCAACCGCATTCGGCGCACAGGCCATAGCTGCCATCTTCCAGCGCCTTGAGGGCCTGGTCGATGCGCGCAAGGTCGGCGGCGTCGATGTCGCTGAGCGCCTGGTCCACCTCGCGCGCCACGTTGCTCTGCCCCTCACCATCGTCGTCGGCGGAGGGCGGCGCCATGTTGTCGCGGTTTTGCTCCATTTGTGCGCCCAGTTCGCGCCGGCGCGCCAGCAGCAGGGCCTCGAGTTCGCTGCGTTGGGCGGCGGTCAATGCGTGTGTCATGTCGTGCTCCTGTGGGGGGTGGGGCGTCAGCGCCTGCGCTGGGCGTCAAGGCGGCGCGCCGGCTACAGCAACTCTATGCCAAAGCGCCGCACCGCCAACGCAAAAATGCCGAAGCAGGTGGCGGTGAGGAGCGCACTGGCCAGCAGTGCAGGCCAGAATCCCCAGCGCGCGAGCAGCCAGGGAAACACCAGGAACATCGGCAAGGTGGGAACGACATACCAGAACGTGTACCAGGCGTGCGCGGCGATTTTCTCTTGGGGCTGCTTTTCCAGGTAGAGCCAGACCAGCGTCAGCACGGTGACGAGCGGCAGCGCCGCCACCAGGCCGCCCAGCCTGTCGCTGCGCTTGGCCACTTCGGAGACCAGCACGACGACGGCGGCAGTCAGCAGGTACTTCGCAATGATCCAGGCCACGGTGCCTCCTCGTGAATGCGTTCTCGTCCGGCACTCCATTGTGGCGGCCTGCGGTATCCTGCGCCGGGCGCAACCCGGTGGCGGTGGCGCCCTCTCTTTTCTCCCTTTGCCTGCCGTGCCTGCTACGCCCCTCGACTTCTCCCGCATCCGCGCCATCACGCTCGACCTCGACGACACCCTCTGGCCCGTCTGGCCGACCATTGCGCGCGCCGAGGCGCAGCTGCAGGCCTGGCTGGCCGAGCACGCGCCCGCCACCGTGGCCTGGTCGGCCCAGCCCGGCGTGCTGCGCGCCATCCGCGACGAAGTGAACCGCGAGCTGGCCGACCGGGCGCACGACCTGAGCGCGCTGCGCCGCGAGTCCATCCGCCGCGCGCTGGAACGCGCGGGCGACGACCCGGCGCTGGCCGGGCCGGCGTTCGAGATCTTCTATGCCGAGCGCCAGCGCGTCGATCTGTTCGACGATGCGCTGCCCGCGCTGGAATACCTGAGCAGCCGCTTTCCCGTGGTGGCGTTGTCCAACGGCAATGCCGATGTGCAGCGCGTGGGGCTGGGGCGCTACTTTCACGCCGCCGTCAGCGCGCGCGAGGTGGGCGCGGCCAAGCCCGATGCGCGCATCTTCCACCGCGGCGCGCAGGCCGCGGGCGTGGCCGCGAGCCAGGTCCTGCACGTGGGCGACGACGCGCACCTCGACGGCGTGGGCGCGCTGAACGCGGGCATGCAGGTGGCCTGGCTCAACCGCACCGGTCTGCCGTGGGAGCATGCCCCGCATGCGCCCCATCTCACCGTGGCCGGGCTTGCCGCCCTGTGCGAGCGGCTGCGCCAGGAGTGCGGTTGAGTTCTTTTTTTGTTTTTGATGGAGACGCCATCCCATGGGTTTGAGCATTTACGGCATTGCCGCATCGCGCGCTCTGCGCCCGCTGTGGACCGCCACCGAACTGGGCCTGGACTTTGAACACGTCGCTACGCCCTACCTGGGCGGCGCCACACACACGCCGGAGTTTTTGGCGCTCAACCCCAACGGCCACATCCCCGTGCTCGTGGACCACCGCCCGGACGGCGACGTGGTGATGTGGGAGAGCATGGCCTGCGCGCTGTACATCGCGCGCCAGCATGGGCCGACCGATGGCACGAGCCTCACCCCGGCCACGCCGCGCGAGGACGCCGACGCGCTGCGCTGGAGCTTCTGGGCCGTGACGGAGCTGGAGAAAGACGCGCTGACGGTGCTGATGCACCGCGCCGTGATGCCGCCGGAGCAGCGCAAACCCGCGTTGGCCGAGGCGGCGGAAAAGCGCCTGCGCGCCCCGCTGGCCGTGCTGGAGCAGCACCTGGCGCGCCAGCAGGGGCTGGGCGAGGCCCACATCGCGGCCCAGCGCTTTACCGTGGCCGACCTGTGCGTGGCCAGCGTGCTGTCGTGGGCACGCCCGGCGCCCACCCTGTGGCCGCAGAGTCCGGTGACCAGCGATTGGCTGGCGCGCTGCCTGGGCCGGCCGGCGCACCACGCGGTGCGGGCGCTGGCGCGCAAGCGGTGAGCGGCGCCACGCCGCGCCACAATAAGGGTCAAATCGTGCGCTAACGCTTACCCAGCCAGCGCGGGTTGCTCTTCTTTTTGACAATTCCGCTGGCGCAACTCCGGCACGGGCGTCGGCGCTTGCGGTGCTTTCGCCGCAGGCTGCACCGGTTCCGCCAGGAAGGCCTCCAACGAGTCGTCCAGGGCCTGCATCCACGGCGTGTGGTGCGGCGGTGCCAACGTGCCGGTCATGGTGGAGCGGTAGCTCTTGTCGCGGTAGCCCAGGATGTCGGCCTGCTTGTCGCGCTTCCATTCCTTGAACAGCGCACCCATGCCTTCGATGTCGAAATCCGGGTAGTCGGTCGGCCCGACGAGGTCGCGGATGTACGCCGCCTGGAAGTCGATGTGCGCGTCGGGGTCGGTCGCCGCCTGCTCGCGCTCCACCCAGTGTGCGGCATCGGCGGCCATGGCGGTGGCATCGGGCAGGGCCATGCGGCCCAGCACCACGTCGCGCGCGTACCAGGCCTGCGCATCGAACATGTTGAAGGTGTAGTACTGGTCCTGCATGCCCAGGTAAATGAGTTTGGGGTTGTCGATCCAGAACACGCCCTTGTACAGATTTTCGGGGTACAGGCGGTTGTGCGTGCGCAACGTCAATTCGTCCGCCAGGAACGGGAAATGGTGCTGGTAGCCGGTGCACAGGACAATCGCGTCGATCTCGCGCTGGCTGCCGTCGGCAAAGTGCGCGGTGCGGTCTTCCACGCGCAGCAGCAGCGGCACCTCGT
>NZ_MWOM01000089.1:5874-14277 GCF_012931925.1 Acidovorax sp. SRB_24 | reverse complement strand
ACGCCCAGCGCCACGGTGCGGCGTATCGTCAACATCACCGCCCTGACCGTGGCAGACGCCAACGTGCCGCGATAAAGACTGGTGCGATAGCGGGCGCTAACTTAAAATTGGCGCAATCTTTGCAAGGGCCTGCCCAATGATTGGGCAGGCCCTTGCATTTTCAGAGGGATTCCGTCACACTAGCGCCTTGAAATTTCGGGTTAACCCGTAGTTTCTGAAAGGTGTAGATTGATGCTGAAGGCCTTTGCCACCCGGGCGTACCAGGCAGGTTTTGCGTGTGTTTTGGGTGCTGCGCTCGCGTTGGCGCCGGCCATGGGGCATGCCAAGAAGCCTGCGCTCCTTGACAGTTCTTCCCCCATCGCCGTTGCGCAACTGCCTTCCCAGGGCCGCGCCACTTATGCGCTGATCCGAGAAGGGGGCCCTTTTCCGCACGACAAGGACGGGACGGTGTTTGGCAACCGTGAACGCCTTTTGCCTGCGCAGAAACGGGGGTACTACCGTGAGTACACCGTGGGAACCCCGGGGGCACGCAACCGGGGAGCGCGCCGTATTGTATGCGGAGGGCAGCCCCGCACCCCCGATGCCTGTTACTACACCGCCGACCATTACGCCAGTTTTCGCGAAATTATCGAATGACCCTTACTGCAACGCACAGCCCGCTCTCCTTGGTACGGGGATGGACGCCGGCCCCGTTTGACACCCTGCCCGGCGCGCTGGCGCAGCCAGGCGCACGCGCAGGGGCGAATTTTTGGACTTCAAAAGAAAGAGACGCGGAGATGGATACGCCACTTCGTAAAGACCCGGATTCCCCGCTGCGCGGCACGCGCGCCAACATTGTGCAGTCCATTCGCGCCCATCGCGTGCCGGACCTGCAGAGTGCGGCCGCTGCGCTGGGGCACCACTTCCTTTACGCCAACCTCGCCCATGCCCAGACCAAGCAGGACGTGCTGGATCTGATTGCCCAGCAGTTCACTTTTCCGGCGCATTTCGGCAAAAACTTCGATGCGCTGTCCGACTGCCTGACCGATCCGCTGCACAAGTCGGGTCCGCAGCCGGGCTTCATCGTGGTGCTCGAACAGATTCCAACGACGGTCAAATTCGACAAGGAAGCACGCGAGCAACTGCTTGATGTGTTCCGCGACGCGGCAGACTTCTGGAGCGACCGCAAGATCCCGTTCCGCTGTTTCTATTCTTTTCTGTAGCCCGTTCTGCATCCTACGGCCAGGCAGAACGGGCGAGCGAGGCTAACCAGGCAGCGGGCGTGGTGCAAGGCATTGCCATCGCGGCGGACGCCGCCGAGAAAATGCCCACCGACAAGCTCGTGGATGTGACCCCTCTGGCGCTGCGGATGAGCAGCCCCTTCAACTCGGGCTATTGGCTCGCGGCTGCCTGAGGTGCGTTGCCGTCCTGGCCGCGGCGCACCGCGCCTGCGAAACTGCCAAACCCGCCCCAGAGGCGGGTTTCGCGCATCTGGCCAGGCCCTGGGCGGCATCGTCAACGCAGCAGAACTGCACCGCTCGCTATAGTGGTCAGCCCTTTCCCTGTGCGCCTATGTCCAAAGAAAAATCCATCTACATCTGTTCCGAATGCGGTGGCACCAGCCCCAAGTGGTTGGGCAAGTGCCCGCAGTGCGGCGCCTGGAACACCCTCGTGGAGTCGGTCGCGGACGTGGGTGGGGCGAAGCACCGTTACAGCGGCACGCAGTACGCCGGCCTGGCCTTGGCGCAGGCCGTGGCGCCGTTGTCGGCCATCGAGGCCACCGAAGTGGCACGCACGGCCAGTGGCATCGAGGAGCTCGACCGCGTGCTCGGCGGTGGCATCGTGGAGGGTGGTGTGGTGCTCATCGGCGGCGACCCCGGCATTGGCAAATCCACGCTGCTGCTGCAGGCATTGGACGCGCTGCAGCGCGCCGGCCTGCCGACGCTCTACGTCACGGGCGAGGAGAGCGGCGCCCAGGTAGCGTTGCGCTCGCGCAGGCTCGGGCTCGACCACAGCCAGGTCAACGTGCTGGCAGAGATCCAGCTCGAAAAAATCCTGGCCACCATTGAGGCCACGCAACCGGCTGTGGCGGTGATCGACTCGATCCAGACCGTGTATTCCGACCAGCTCACCTCGGCACCGGGGTCGGTCGCGCAGGTGCGCGAGTGCGCTGCGCACCTGACGCGCGCCGCCAAAAGTTCGGGCGTCGCCATCGTGCTCGTGGGCCATGTGACCAAGGAGGGCGCGCTGGCCGGCCCGCGCGTGCTCGAACACATGGTCGATACGGTGCTGTACTTCGAAGGCGACACCCACAGCCAGTTTCGACTGGTGCGCGCCATCAAGAACCGCTTTGGCGCAGTCAACGAAATCGGCGTCTTTGCGATGACCGAGAAGGGCCTCAAAGGGGTGACCAACCCCAGCGCCATTTTCCTGAGCCAGCACAGCGAGCCGGTGCCCGGCAGTTGCGTGCTGGTCACGCTGGAGGGCACGCGCCCCCTGCTGGTCGAGATCCAGGCCCTGGTCGATGGCGGCGGGCCCAATCCGCGCCGCCTTTCGGTGGGGCTGGAGCGCGATCGCCTGGCCATGCTGCTGGCGGTGCTGCACCGCCATGCCGGTGTGGCCTGCGCCGACCAGGATGTGTTCGTCAATGCGGTCGGCGGCGTGCGCATCAGCGAGCCTGCCGCCGATCTGGCGGTGATGCTGGCGATCACGTCGAGCCTGCGCGGCCGGGCCCTGCCCCAGGGCTTCATTGCGTTCGGCGAAGTGGGCCTGGCCGGCGAGGTGCGCCCCGCGCCGCGGGGCCAGGAGCGCCTCAAGGAAGCGGCCAAGCTGGGCTTTCGCGTCGCCGTGGTGCCGCGGGCCAACGCGCCCAAGAAGCCGATCGAAGGTCTGGCCATTCACCCCGTGGAGCGCGTGGAAGAGGCCATGGCGGTCGTGCGCGGTCTCGATTGAGGCGCCGCGTGCACTATCAAAACAAGAGCGTTTAGCGCCCGTACTGCAATGGTTTCAGCATGGATTGTGGGCGAATCCTTGATAAGGCATGCGCTGGCAGCTCCTTTTTTGATAGCTCGATCGCGGGAGCCCACCGGCCGCACGGGCCGGCCCAGCCAGGGCGCAAGGCGCGCCGCGGCACCGACGCCCGGCCAAAGACCCTATACGCACTCCCCACAGCCGCCGCCTTGGCAGTCCATAAGACAATACGGCCCATGAATTTGCGCAATATTTTGGTGCCCGTGGGGCTGGTGCTGCTGATGGCGGCTGCATACCGTTCGTATGGCTGGTCGGGCGTGGCCGCCGTGGGTGGTGGGATCGTCATGTGGCTGCTGCTGCATTTCACGCGCTTCATGTCGATCATCCGCAAGGCCTCGGGCCGGCCGATCGGCTACGTCGGCAGCGCCGTGATGCTCAATGCCAGGCTGCGCCCGGGCGTGACCCTGATGCACGTGGTGGCCATGACGCGCGCGCTGGGCGAGCCGGTCTCGCCCAAGGATGCGCAGCCCGAGGTCTACCGCTGGAGCGACGGCTCGAAATCGTATGTGACCTGCGAGTTCCTGCACGGCCGCCTGGTGAAGTGGGAGCTTTCGCGCCCGGCCCAGGACGATGGCGGCGCCAGCGCTCCCGCGCCGCGCTCCGAAGGCACGCCAGCCCCGTAAAATCCCTTTTTTGCGACCGACAGCAACCCAAAGGAAACCCATGAGCCCCGTAGTTCCCTCGATGGCCGACCGTGACGGCAAGATCTGGATGGACGGCCAGATGGTGGATTGGCGCGATGCCAAGATCCATGTGCTGACCCACACCCTGCACTACGGCTGTGGTGCCTTCGAAGGCGTGCGCGCATACCACACCGCCGACGGCACGGCCATCTTCCGTCTGGAAGAGCACACCGAACGCCTGTTCAACAGCGCCAAGATCCTGCGCATGAAGATCCCGTTCACCCCCCAGGAAGTGAACGAGGCGCAGAAGGCCGTGGTGCGCGCGAACCAGCTCGAATCTTGCTATTTGCGCCCATTGACCTGGATCGGGTCGGAAAAGCTCGGCGTTTCGCCCAAGGGCAACCAGATCCACCTGATGGTCGCCGCCTGGGCCTGGGGCGCGTATTTGGGCGAAGAGGGTATGGCGCGCGGCATCCGCGTCAAGACCAGCAGCTATACGCGGCACCACGTCAACATCACCATGACGCAGGCCAAGGCGGTCAGCAATTACAGCAACTCCATCCTGGCGAACATGGAAGCCCTGGACGACGGCTACGACGAAGCGCTGCTGCTCGATGCCTCGGGCTTTGTCTCCGAAGGGGCGGGCGAGAACATCTTCCTCGTCAAGAACGGCGTCGTCTACACGCCCGACCTGTCAGCCGGTGCCCTCAACGGCATCACGCGCAACACCGTGTTCCACATCGCCAAGGACCTGGGCCTGGAAGTGGTGCAAAAGCGCATCACGCGCGACGAGGTCTATATCGCCGACGAAGCCTTCTTCACCGGCACGGCCGCCGAGGTGACGCCGATCCGCGAACTCGACCGCATCGAGATCGGCAGCGGCAGCCGCGGCCCCATCACCGAGAAGATCCAGAGCGCTTTCTTCGACATCGTCAATGGCCGCAATCCCAAGTACGCCCACTGGCTCACCAAGGTCTGAACCATGTCCCAAAACGTTGTTGAACTGCTGGCCAAAGACCTGAACGACCAGGGCGGGGTGTTTTGCCCCAACCCCAAAGCAGGCATGAAGCTCTGGAATAACCACCCCCGGGTGTACCTGGATGTGGCACACACCGGAGCGGCCAAGTGCCCCTACTGCGGTACGGTGTACCGCCTCAAGGCGGGTGAGTCGGCAGCCTCCCATCATTGAGTCCGGCGCCGCCGTGGAGGCTCCGTCCCAACCCGGGGGCTCTCGGCCGCTGCGGGTCATGCACTTCGTCACGGGTGGGTTTTCTGGCGCCACCCAGGTGGCGGTCGACTTGTGCCTGGCCGCGCGTGGCAGCGACGCCATGGAGGCGATGTTGGTGCTGCGCCGCAAGCGCAACACCGACGCAGCCCGGGTCGAGGCACTGCGGGCCCAGGGGCTGCGCGTGGGGGTGGTGCCGGGGTGGTCGCACGCGGCGACCATTGTGGCGCTGCGCAACTTGGCGGTGCAGCACCGGCCCGATGTGCTGGTGGCGCACGGCTTCAGCGAACACCTCTGGGGCCGTTATGCGGGCCTGTGGGCAGGCGTGCCGCAGCTGGTCCAGGTCGAGCACAATTCGCGCGAGCGCTACACACGCTGGCGACTGGCGCAGTCGCGCTGGCTGGCGCGCCGCAGCGCGGCCCTGGTGGGCGTCTCCGACGGGGTGCGTGACCGGCTGATCGAACTGGGCTTTCCGGCCGAGCGTTGCCTGGCCATTCCCAATGGCGTGGACCTGGAACGCTTCCCGGCTGCCGAGCTGCTGCCCATGGCCGAGCGCCTGCCCGCCCTGGTGATGGCCTCGCGCTTTGCGCGCCAAAAGGACCAGGCCACGCTGATCGATGCCGTGGCCCTGCTGGCCCAAAAGGGGCTGCGTCCGCCCTTGTATTTCGCGGGCTTGGGCAAGAAGGCCCTGCTCCAGCAGGCGCAGGCCCGCGTGCGCGCGCACGGATTGGAGTCCCAGGTGCATTTTTGGGGGCAGGTGTCCGATCTGCCGCAGCGGCTCATGCGCAGCCCGCTGTTCGTGCTCTCCACCCACTACGAAGGCATGCCGCTGGCCTTGGTCGAGGCCATGGCTGCCGGCTGCGCCTGCGTGGCCAGCGATGTGGTGGGGGTGCGCGGCGTGATCGAGCCCGGCCAGACCGGCGAACTGGTGCCGGAAGCCGACGCCGCCGCGCTGGCCGCCGTGCTCGAGCGCCTGCTGACCCATCCGGCCGAAGCGGCGCGGCTGGGGCTGGCCGCCCGCCAGGCGGCCGAAGCCCGCTTTGACCGCCACCTGATGCACGCACGCTACGCCCAGCTGCTGCTGGGCCTGCCGCGGCGGCCCGACGCAGGCCACTGACTTATTTCAGCAGCGGGCCGCGACGGGCGTTGTGCCAGGCGCTCAGGGCGCTGTAGGCACACTGGCGCTTGAATTTGCGCCAGCGCTGCCCCAACCGCACGGCCGTGGCCTTGCTGCCGATGCTGCTGGTGAAGCTGGTCTCGTCGAGCACCAGTGCGGCCGGTGAGACGCCCAGCACCGCCAGATCGTTCTCCCACCAATAGCGCAGATCGACGTCGATCGGCCGGCCAAACGGCAGGCGCGACTGGCACAGCTTTTGCGCCCCCGCGCGGCTGATGGCATAGCCGGCCGTCATGCTGGGCACCCGCTTGTAATCGACCAGCTCCACGCCCCGGTCCAACAGGCAGCGGCCGCGGAAGGTATCGCGCTCCCGGCCTATCAGCTTGACCATGTCCCAGGGCTGCGCGCGCTGGCCGATCGCCTCGAGCAGCGCGGCGAAGCCGTCTTTCAAGCCCACGTCGTCTTCCAGCACGACCATGGCGGGCGCCCCGCTGGCGAGCAGCTGCTGCCACAGCCGCAGGTGGCTGGCATAGCAGCCTTTTTCGCCATTCACCAGCGTGGCGTGGTATTGGCGTGCGTTGAGTTCGGCCGAGTACAGCCGTTGTTGCTCGGCTTCGTCCAGGTCGGCCCACCACACCGCCTCGAAGCGCGTGCCGTGCAGGCCCTGGCGGGCCAGCTCGGCCTCGAGCTTCGCGCGACGCTCCGTGTCACGTGCCAGATTGATATAGAAGATAGGGAGCGACATGGTGGCGGCCTGCGGTCAATGCGAGAAATATTTGCGCAGGAACTTGGGCACCAGGCGCTGGCTTTTTTTGCGGCGCGGCGTGCCGGCGTTTTCGGCCTCGGCATGCTGCGCGGTTTCCAGGTAGCCGCGAAAGTTCAGCGGCCGCTCGGCCAGCACGTCGCCGACCACCATCGAGAACAGGCGTTCGTAGGCCGGAAAACGCGATTCGAAGAGGTGAAAGAACTCGTTCTTGCCATAGAACGTGCCGATGCCGAACACCCCTTCATGGCCCAGCGCCCATTTCGAGACGATGCAGCTGGTGGGGGGCTTGAGCGCCAGTGGCACCTGCTGCGCGCGCGCACGGGCCGACAGCACCTCGGCGGCGTCAAAGCGCTCGCTGGACTTGAGGCTCGGGCTGCCCAGCGCCTGCCAGGTCGCCTTCGTGAAGGCCATGAACATCGGGCCGGCATACACCTCGGTGTTTTTCTTGTGGTTGGAAAACTGCGACAGGCCGAACACGGCGCCGCGCTCGGCGCTCTGCACCGCTTCGCGGTACGCCTGGGTGTGCAGCGGGAACGCATCGATGTCGCAGAACACGATCACGTCGCCGGGCTGGTGGCGCTCGATGACCTCGTTCATCCAGACGCCATGCGCCTTGTGGTGGTGGCGCTCCTGGCGCAGGTCCAGCCCGAGCTTGGAAAAAACGGCGGCCTGCCCCTGCAGAATGGCGGGGGAAATGTTGTCCCAGTGCAGGGAATAGACCGGCGGCATCGTGGGCGTCATGGCGTGGCTTTCGGTGGTTCAGTCTGCTGCTCGATCACCGGGCCGGCAATCAACAAGGCCATCATGAACACGAAGAAGTGGCTTTCGCGTGCGCTGAACAGGGGCGAATTGACCAAGCTGTCAGCCGCCAGCGCCGTGGCAAAGCCCAGCAGCAGGAATTGATCGGGCATGCTGCGCCTGCGTGCGGCATAGAACAGGCTGGCGACCAGCGCCACGAACAGCAAGCCGCCGAGCGCGCCATTTTCGACCATGAAGAACAGGTACTGGTTATGTGGATGCCAGCCAAATTCCTGGCAGTCCTCGGGCCGGGTGTTCAAGCGACAGGCTTCCGTATCAAAAGAGCCCGTGCCCGTGCCCGCCAGGGGGTGTTGCTGGATCAGTGCGACGACGGACTTGTAATTGTACAAACGGTGGCCCAGAGAGCTGTATTTGTTGCTCTCATGGCTTTGCACCTCCTGCCAGCCCAGCCGGATCTTGCCCATCAACAGCGGCGAACTCACTGCGACCAAACCCAGAAGGGCGACGGTGGCGCCCAGCACCCAAAGCTTCTTTTTGCCAGGCGCTGCCGCCACGCCGGCAACCACCAGGCAGCTGCCCAACAGAAAGACCCCCGTGCGCCCCCATGACATGTGCGTGATGCTCACCGCCCCCAGCAGCGCCAAAAGGACCCAGCCAGCGCGCGTCCAGGGGGTTGTGCATTTCCACACTAAGGCCAGGCAGGCCAGCACGAAGAAACTCATCATCACGCTTTGCGTGATGTAGTCGCCCACCACCGTATGGTCCACGCCCCAGCCGGTCTGCTGTGTGGCCGACCAGGGCAGCGCAACAAAGATGCCGGCATAGGCTGAGGCCAGGATGAAGCCCATCGCCGCCATGAAGGCGTACAGGCAATGGCGGCGCGTTTTGGCATCGAACAGCACTG
>NZ_MWOM01000089.1:0-5824 GCF_012931925.1 Acidovorax sp. SRB_24 | reverse complement strand
CCAGAACCAGCAAGAACAGCAGCAGCATGGCCCAGGCGCTCGGCAGCTGGAAGACCCTGCGCCACTGCGTCCGCAGGTTGCCCGACAGCAGGGTGGCCACAAGGCACAGCGCCGCGAGCGCGTTGCCCAGCGCCAGCGCGACCGGGAACGTCAAAAATGCGCCTACCAGCAGCCTTTGTGACCAACGATCAAATAGGCTGGGGAGTTTGGCGTGGGTCGGTGTCATGGATACGTGTGTGGCGTGCGCGGTGCATACGTGAAGAAGGACGGGTGCGGCGGCGTTGCCGTATGCTTTCAGGTCGTGCCGAAGCTTTCGAATTGCCGGATCCAGAGCGGAAAGTCGTGGGCTGCGAGTGTGGCGTCTGCGATGGGCGGCATGGGCGCCGCCAGAAAATCGGCGATCTGACCCAGGTCGTCGTGGCCCAGCACAAAAATCCGCGCCGGGTGGTAGAAGGGCTGCTGCTTCACCCTGGGGTTGTTGGTGATCAGCTTCTTGTCAAAAAACAGTGCCTCCAGGGTGCGGATGGTGAGTCCGGTCTGGTTGGCTTGGGTCCACTCCAGCAGGCAGCGCGCGCGGTTGATGCGTTCGATGTTCTCGCGGTAGCTCAGCTCTTGCCGGCAGAGGACGACCTCGGCCTGCACCGGGTATTCGCGCCCGCGTTCGGGCACCACGAGCAGGTCGGTGCGCAGTCCCAGCGCCTGCAATTGCATGCCCAGCCGGTGCAGCGCGTCAAAACGCCCCTTGTCCTTGCCCAGGAAGTACACATCGACGTCGGCGGCAGCGCACTGGCGGTAGGCGTCCACCCGACGGTACACCTGCGGGACCAGGTCCAGTCCGTACTGCGCGGCATCTGCCGGGTCGAAAGTGACCACCCGAAACCCCAGCCCCTTGAGCAGGCGGATGTGCAGGCGCCGCGCACGGTGGTTCTGGTTGTGGTCTATCACCGGGTTCCAGGTGAACACGGACACACGGCGCGTGCGCAGGTGCTTGCGGATAATCCTCAGGTCCTTGATGTTCTCGATGCCGAAGATCAGCACCGGCGCATGGGGCGCAATGTCCAGCAGCCCCTGCAGGTATTCACGGGAAAACGAGCGCAGACCCGCCAGCCGGAAGGGCAGCGCCGCATCGATGGCCTTGCGCACGGTGTAGACCACGCCCCTGCGGCGTGCGGGGTGCAGGTGAATGTGGCCCTGGCGCTCGCGCGGCAGGCGTTCGAGCAGGAACTGCGTGAGGGTGAACGGGTTGGCAATGATGTGCAGCATGGCGGCGGGAGGGGGGACAGGCATCGCTTGCGATGCGCCGCGGATTCTGCAGGCCATGGGAGGAGGGGCGTGCAACGACGCCGATTGTAGGTTCAGAGCTGGTGCGCGCTCCCTGCCGCGCCGCACAGCAAGGTAAGCGCTTGTGCTTCCATGCGGGCGATGAGTTCACCCGCCCCCGGCAGGTCGCGCACCAACCCCACGGCCTCGCCCACGGTGGCGTGCGCCGCTGTGAAGTCGCCCGCCTGCACGCCGGCGTCATAGGCCGCACGCGCCTCCTCGGGTGCGGCGCGCAGGGCGTCGATGCGGTCTTCCCAGTGCCGGTGCAACGGGTTGCGGAGGGCGCGGAAGTCGTAGGGCGCGGGCCAGTGCTTGCGCCGCAGGATGTCGAACACGGCGCTGCGCGCTGTGCCGTCGCCGTCGGTGGCCAGGGCCAGTTCCTTGGCGCCTTGGGGCGCCAGGCTTTCGGCCGTGGCCCACAGGCGCGAGCCGACCAGTGCGCCGTCGGCGCCCAGCACGCGGGCGGCCGCGAGCGTGCGGCCATCGGCAATGCCGCCCGCGGCCAGCAGCAGGGTTTGCGGTGCGTGGGCGGCCAGCCAGTCGGCCAGCTCGGGCACAAAGGTCAGCGTGGCGCGGCCGTTCAAAGCGTTCATGCCGTGGCCGCCGGCCTCGGCGCCCTGCGCCACGATGACCTGCGCACCGGCCTCGATCGCCTGGGGCACCTGGTCCATGCGCTGCACCTGGCAGATCAGCGCGGCGCCGCTGGCGGCAATGCGCGCCGCGTAGGGGCGCGGGTCGCCAAACGACAGCATGACGGCGCGCGGGCGTTCGGCATCCGCGTGGTCCAGCACCCAGTCGAGCGCCGAGGCGTCCTCGTCCATCTTCCAGGTGATGAAGCCGCAGCCGATGCGGCCGGTGCCTGCGGCCTGGAGGGCCAACGTGTATTCGCGCTGCGTCCACGTCAGGTCGCCATAGCCGCCGCCGACCAGGCCGAGCGCGCCGGCGCGCGCGCACGCGGCGGCCAGGGCGCCGCCCGCGGCCAGGGCCATGGGCGCGAGCGCGATGGGGGTGGAGAGGCCGAAACGGGCGCTGAAGCGCGAGGGTGTGAGAAGCGTCATGCGGACATTGTCCGGCGCGCGGGGCCTGCCGCGCAACGGGGCGGCGCTGCCGCGGCACCGTGGCCTGCACCTGTGCTATATAAAGAATAGCTGCTAGCGCTTGACTTGATTGGGTTTCAACGGATAAAGCGGCTGAATCTCAATGGATGCGTGCGCAAGCTGCTCACTTTATGAGAGTAATTCAGGCCTGCGCCGGGGCCTGCAGCGGCAGGCGCAGCACAAAGCAGGCGCCGCCGCCGGCGCGGTCTTCGCAGTGCACGCTGCCGTGGTGGCGCCCGGCGATCGAGCGCACCAGCGCCAGGCCCAGGCCCACGCCGCCGGCGCGCTCACTGGCGCCGGGCAGCCGGTAGAACGGCTCGAAGATGCGCTCGCGCAGCGCCTCGGGCACGCCGGGGCCATGGTCGCAGACGCGCACCTCGGCCATGCCGGCGCTGCGCCGCAGGCTCACGGTGATCTCGCCCTGGCTGTAGCGGCGCGCGTTCTCGAGCAGGTTGCGCACCGCGCGGCGCAGCAGCTTGGCGACGCCGGACACCTCGAGCGTCTCGGCGCTGGCGTCCAGGTCGGCGTCGACGCGTGCGCATTCCTCGGCGGCCAGGCCCACCAGGTCGACCAGCTCGACGGTGCCGACATCGGCCTCGCGCGCGTCCAGGCGGCTGGCCAGCAGGATTTCGTCGACCAGCTGGTCGAGCTCGGCGATGTTGCGCAGGATTTCGTCGCGGAACGCCGGCGAAGGCTGGCTGCCGCCCATCAGCTCGATGCCCATGCGGATGCGCGTGAGCGGCGAGCGCAGCTCGTGCGAGGCATTGGCCAGCAGCGACTTGTGCGACTGCACCAGGGTCTCGATGCGCGCGGCCGCGGCGTTGAACTGGCGCGAGAGGTCGGCCACCTCGTCGTGGCCGTGCACCGGCACGCGCGCCGACAGGTCGCCCTCGCCAAAGCGCTGCACGCCGTGCTGCAGCACATCGAGCCGCTTGAACAGCCGCCGGATGATCGGGAACACGCCCACGGCCACGGCCAGGCCCACCAGGCCCAGCATCCAGACAAAGCCAAACGGCGGCCGCGTCCAGAAGGCGGCGTCGGCACGCCCGCGCGAGCGCTCGCCGCGGTTGGCGCGCGGCGCCATCTGCAGGCTGTAGGCGCGGCCGTCTTCGCTCTCGATGCGCAGCTCCAGGCCCTCGCCGGGCGGCCCCGGCATGCGCGTGGCCAGGCCCGCCACCAGCGTCTGGCCCTCGCCGTCGCGCAGCACCAGCTCGCGCGCGGGGGGCGCTGCCTGCTGCTGCGCGTTCTGCTCGGCCGCCACGCGCCAGGCCCAGCCCACCAGCAGCGTGAGCACGGCCACGCCGCCGACCACGGCGAGCCAGATGCGCAGGTACAGCCGGCGCGAGAACAGGTGGATCAGCGGCATGGTGGCGCCCGTTCAGTCCTGCTGCTTGGCAAACACGTAGCCCACGCCGCGCACCGTGAGGATGCGGCGCGGGTTCTTGGCGTCCTGCTCGATCGCGGCGCGGATGCGGCCCATGTGCACGTCGATCGAGCGGTCGAAGGCTTCGAGCTCGCGCCCGCGCACGGCCTCCATGATCTGGTCGCGCGTGAGCACGCGGCCGGCGCGCTCGGCCAGCGCGACCAGCAGGTCGAACTGGTACGAGGTCAGGTCGCACGGCTGGCCCGCCACCGTGACGCTGCGCGCGTCGCGGTCGATCTCCAGCGTGCCAAAGCGCAGCACCTGCGTGGCGGGCGCGCTGGCATCGGTGCGCCGACGCAGGATGGCGCGGATGCGCGCCAGAAGCTCGCGCGGCTCGAAAGGCTTGGGCAGGTAGTCGTCGGCGCCGAGTTCGAGGCCGATGATGCGGTCCATCGGGTCGCCCTTGGCGGTGAGCATCAGCACCGGCACCTGCGCGGCCGGGCCGGGCAGGGCGCGGATGCGCCGGCACACGTCGAGGCCGTCCATGTCGGGCAGCATCAGGTCGAGGATCACCAGGTCGGGCAGCGGCTCGGCGCCCGGGCCCTGCAGCTGCGCGAGGCCGCTCGTGCCGTCGGCCTGGTGCGTGACCCGCATGCCCGACTGGCCCAGGTACTCGCCCACCATCTGCGCCAGGCGGGTGTCGTCTTCAATCATCAACAGGTGCGAGGTCATGGGCATGCTGCGGTAAGGGTGGAGGGGCCATGGTCGCCGCCGCGCATCTCGCGGCGTTGAAGCGGCCGTAAAGCTGGGGTAAACCGCCGCGGCGCGCGGCGCTGAGGTTGCTATTGAAAATATAGCTTACAGCGCTTGTCTGTCAAGCGCTGGAGCGCGTTTTCATGCGTGACACAAGCGCCACCAGGATCAGCACCGGCAGGCCCAGCAGCGCGGTGCCGGTGAAGAACTCGGTGTAGCCGTGCGCGTCGACGAAGCGGCCCGAGAAGCCGGCGATCCACTTCGGCGCCAGCAGCATCATCGAGCTGAACAGCGCGTACTGCGTGGCCGAATACTGCACGTTGGTCAGGCTCGAGAGGTAGGCGATGAACGCCGCCGACGCGATGCCGCCGGCCAGGTTGTCGGCCGAGACCACGAAGACCAGGCCGCCGAGGTCGTGCCCGCGCGTGCCCAGCCACGCAAACAGCAGGTTGCTGGCGGCGCTCAGCACCGCGCCCAGCATCAGCACGCGCAGCACCCCCAGGCGCATCGACAGCACGCCGCCGACAAACGCGCCCAGCAGCGTCATGACCACGCCGAACACCTTGGTCACGGCCGCCACCTCGTCCTTGGTGTAGCCCATGTCGACATAGAACGGGTTGGCCATGATGCCCATCACCACATCGCTGATGCGGTAGACCGCGATCAGCGCCAGGATCAGCACCGCCTGCCAGCGGTAGCGCGCGATGAAATCGGCAAACGGATCGACCAGCGCGCCGCGCAGCCACTCGGCCGCGTTCCTGGCCGGCGCCAGCGCGCGCGGCGCCGGCTCGCGCGAGAGCAGCACCGTCGCCACGCCGACCAGCATCGAGGCGGCCATCGCCAGGTAGGCCAGCTTCCAGGCGCCCGGCTGGTAGGGCGCGCCGCCGGCCAGCTCGGCGCGCGCCGCCACCCACAGCACGCCCGCGCCGGCCCAGATCATGGCCAGCCGGTAGCCGGTCTGGTAGGTCGCCGCGAGGGCGGCCTGGCGGTCGGCGTCGGCCGACTCGATGCGGAAGGCGTCGAGCGCGATGTCCTGCGTGGCCGAGCCGAACGCCACCGCCAGCGCGCACCACACCACGGGCGTGAGCGCCTGCTGCGGGTCGTTGAAGGCCATGCCGACCAGCCCGGCCATCACGGCGCCCTGCGCCAGCAGCAGCCAGCTGCGTCGCCGGCCCAGCCAGCGCGTGAGCAGCGGCAGCGGCATGCGGTCCACCAGCGGCGACCAGACCCACTTGAACGCATAGGCCAGCCCGACCCAGCTGAGGTACCCGATGGTCGTGCGGTCGATGCC
>NZ_MWOM01000379.1:0-232 GCF_012931925.1 Acidovorax sp. SRB_24 | reverse complement strand
GTTGGCCGCATAGTCGCCGTCCATGAAGCAATAGCTGCCGGCCTGGAGCTCGGTATAGACGCCAGACGCCGCCTCCAACTCAAACGTTCCCGTCCCGGCGCCGGAGACGATCCCGCAGGGAATGCGCGCCCGACTCAGTCCTTCGACCGTTCGTTCGCAAGCGGCAATGGCCTTGCCGATGGCCTCGCGCCGCTCGACTGCACTGCGCAAGTGCTGCGCTGCGCCGTGATAG
>NZ_MWOM01000029.1:0-48168 GCF_012931925.1 Acidovorax sp. SRB_24 | reverse complement strand
GACTTTCTTTCGGCGAAGCGAAAGAAAGTTACTGCGCCGCCGGGCGCACATCCCGGCCAGCAGCCCCCAGCAAAAAGCGCAGCGATAGAGTCAAAGCGAACTTAAACAAGATAGCAACCAGCGCTTACCCAGCAAGCACTTGAGGCCAAAAAGCCAAAAACCGTCTAATGCCGCCGCACCGGTCTTCACACCACCGCAGACACCGGCTCCAGCCCAAAGCGCGCACCCAGCGCCTGCTCCAGCCCGAACTCGGCCAGGATGGCACGCAGGCGCTCGGCCGCGCTGCGCTTTTTCTGGCCGGTGTAGCGCGCAATAATCAGCTCGTTCTTCATGCTGTGCTCCCAGCCCACCAGCTCGGTCACCGTCACCTGGTAGCCGCTGGCCTCCAGGTGCAGGCAGCGCAGCACATTGGTGATCTGGCTGCCCAGCTCGCGCGTGTGCAGTGGGTGGCGCCAGAGCTCGGCCAGCGGCGTGCGCGCCAGCTGCAGCGCCTTGCCTTGGCGCAGGCAAGCGGCCACCTCGGCCTGGCAGCAGGGCACGATGACCATGGCGCGCGCCTGCTTTTGCAAGCCGAAGGCGATGGCGTCGTCGGTCGCGGTGTCGCAGGCGTGCAGCGCGGTCACGATGTCGATGCGCTCGGGCAGCTCGGCGGCGCCGGTCGATGCGGCCACCGACAGGTTCAGGAACGACATGCGTCCAAACCCCAGCCGCTGCGCCAACGCGCGCGATTTGTCGACCAGCTCGGCGCGCGTCTCGATGCCGTAGATATGGCCGCGCCCCAGCGCCTTGAAGTACAGGTCGTAGAGGATGAAGCCCAGGTAGGACTTGCCCGCGCCATGGTCGGCCAGCGTGGGCGCGTGGCCATCCTGTGACAGCTCCTGCAGCAGCGGCTCGATGAACTGGAACAGGTGGTAGACCTGCTTGAGCTTGCGCCGCGAATCCTGGTTCAGGCGGCCCTCGCGCGTGAGGATGTGCAGCTCCTGGAGCAGCTCCAGCGACTGGCCGGGGCGCAGTTCGGACAGGTCCGGCGCCGCTCCTTTGGCGGCGGCCTTGTGGGCGGGCTTCATGCGCCGTCCTTCGCCGGCGCATGCGCCACCGGGCAGCGCGCGCCCACGTCCAGGGCCTGCCAACCCTCCATACCGAGCTTTTCCAGCACTTCGATGTTGCGCTCGAAAATGGCTTCCGCCTCGGGGAAGGCCTCGACCGCGCGGTCGATGCTGTCTTCGCGCAGCAGGTGCAGCGTGGGGTACGGCGCGCGGTTGGTGCAGTTGGTCACGTCGTCCGGCTCGGTGCCGGCGAACTGGAACTGCGGATGGAACGAGGCGACCTGCAGGATGCCGCCCAGGTCCATGGCGTCGATCAGTTCATCGACGACTTCGAGGAAGTCGTTGAAGTCGAGAAAATCACCGAGGCAGGCGGGCGCCATTAGCAGCGTGGTGTCGCGCTGGTCGGGCGCAATCTCGGCCAAGGCCTCCAGTTCGCGCTGCAAATCTTGCAGCAGCCCGCGCCCGTCGGTGGCGGCGCTCACCACGTAATGGATCTGCTCCTTGGTGTGCACGCCCTTGGCGAACGGGCACAGGTTGAGCGCGATCACCGCACGCTCCAGCCAGCGCACCGTGTCTTGCACCACGGTGTCGGAATCAAAGGATGCGGCCGGCAACGGGGCGGCGGAAGGCGTGGACATGCAATGGGTCTGAAGAGGAAAAGGGCCCGATTTTACCGGCCGCGCTCCCCAGGCCCGCCTTGCAGCGCGATGCCCTCAGCCCAGCAGGCGCTGTCCGGTCAGGCGCTCGTGCTCGCGCGCGGCATAGCGGTCGGTCATGCCGGCGATGAAGTCGGCCACGGTGCGCGCGCAGCCGTCGGGCCCCGCCGCCGCACGCGCGGCAAAGCGGGGCTTCATCTGCTGCGGCTGCGCCAGATAGAGCGCAAACAGCTCGCGCACGACCTGGCGCGCCTTGTCCGTCATCGCCACCACCTGCGGGTGGCGGTACAGGTTCTGGAACAGAAAGCGCTTGAGCTCCTGCGACTGCCCCCGCATGCCGGCGCTGAAGCCCACCAGGGCCGGCGCGGCGCGCACGGCGTCGACATCGCCCGGCCGGGCCTGCGCCAGCGCGGCCTGGGTGGCGTCGATCACGTCGTAGACCTGGGCGCTCAGCATGCGCCGGATGGATTCGTAGAGCAGGCGCCTCTGGCCCGCCGCAGCCCCCAGGTCCGGGTACTGCGCCTCGGCCTCGGCGCGGTAGCGGTCGAACAGCGGCACCTCGCGCAGCTGCGCGAGCGTGATCAGGCCCGAGCGCACGCCGTCGTCGATGTCGTGGGCGTTGTAGGCGATCTCGTCGGCCAGGTTGCACAGCTGCGCTTCGAGGCTGGGCTGCTGGCGCCGCAAGAAGCGCTGCCCCACGCCGCCGGGCTCGGCCGCCTCCAGCTGCTCGGCGTGCCGGCGCGAGCAGTGCTTGAGGATGCCCTCGCGCGTCTCGAACGTGAGGTTCAGGCCATCGAACTGCGGGTAGCGCTCTTCCAGCGCATCGACCACGCGCAGGCTTTGCAGGTTGTGCTCGAAGCCGCCCTGCCCGGCCATGCAGGCGTTCAAGGCGTCCTGCCCGGCATGGCCGAACGGCGTGTGGCCGAGGTCGTGTGCCAGCGCAATGGCCTCGACCAGGTCTTCGTTGATGCGCAGCGAGCGCGCCACCGAGCGCCCCAGCTGCGCCACTTCCAGCGAATGCGTGAGCCGCGTGCGGAACATGTCGCCCTCGTGGTTCAAGAACACCTGGGTCTTGTAGACCAGGCGCCGGAAGGCCGACGAGTGCACGATGCGGTCGCGGTCGCGCTGGTAATCGGTGCGCGTGGGCGCAGCGGGCTCGGGGTGGCGGCGCCCGCGCGTCAGCGCCGGGTCGCAGGCATAACGCGCCAAAGCAGGGTTTTCGATCAAATCGGCCTCTAGCGCTTTACCAGCAAGCGCTGGCAGCTATCAATTTATAAATGGTCAAGCGGCGCAGCAGGCGTCGATCACCGCGCGCACCAGCGCGTCGGGCGCGGCGCGCACGGCAGCGCGCCCCGGCCCGTCGATCAGCACAAAGCGGATTTCGCCGGCTTCGGACTTCTTGTCCACGCGCATCAGCTCCAGGTAGCGGCCGGCGTTGTCGGCAGCATCGAGCACCGCCCCGCGCAGCGGCAGGCCGGCACGCTGCACCAGCGCCTTCAGGCGCGCGGCAAAGGCCTCGTCCACCAGGCCGAGGTGGTGCGAGAGCTCGGCCGCCATCACCATGCCCGCACCCACGCCCTCGCCATGCAGCCAGGCGCCATAGCCCATGCCGGCCTCGATGGCATGGCCGAAGGTGTGGCCAAAGTTCAGGATGGCGCGCAGTCCGGCCTCGCGCTCGTCCTGCCCCACCACCGCGGCCTTGATCTCGCAGCTGCGCCGCACCGCATGCGCCAGCACCGTGCGCTCGCGCGCCAGCAGCGCGTCCATGTGGTCTTCGAGCCAGCCCATGAAGTCCATGTCGGCAATCGGCCCATACTTGATGATTTCTGCCAGCCCGGCGCTCAGCTCGCGCGCCGGCAGGGTGTCGAGCGTGGCCAGGTCGCAGACCACCAGCAGGGGCTGGTAGAACGCGCCGACCATGTTCTTTCCCAGCGGGTGGTTGATGGCCGTCTTACCACCCACCGACGAGTCGACCTGCGCCAGCAGCGTGGTCGGCACCTGCACAAAGGGCACGCCGCGCATGTAGCTCGCGGCGGCAAAGCCCGTCATGTCGCCGACCACGCCGCCGCCCAGCGCAAACAGCACGGTCTTGCGGTCGCAGCCGTTGGCCAGCAGCGCATCGAAGATCAGGTTCAGGGTCTGCCAGTTTTTGTGCTCCTCGCCGTCGGGCAGCGCCACCACATGCACCTGCGCGTATTTCGGCGTCAGTGCCGCGCGCAAGGCCTCGGCATAGAGCGGCGCCACCGTGGTGTTGGTGACGATGAGGGCGGCGGCGGCCTGGGGCAGCGCCGCGTAGGTGGCGGGGTCCCCCAGCAGGCCGGCGCCCACCACGATGGGGTAGCTGCGCTCGCCCAGGTCAATGGCGACGGTTTGCACACCCGTGGCCAGAGATGAGACCGGCAGAAAGGCGGGCGAAAACAGCGGCGCGGATGCGGCGCCTTCGCACTGCAGTGCGGGATTCGGGGAAGTGAGGGCAGTGGACATGGTGGGGCAAGTTTAGGGCAGGCGCGGCACTGGTCTGGCTGCACGCTCTGCGCGATAAAGCGCGTCAAAAGATTGCGGGACCGCCACGGGCGGGCAGGCCCAGCGGGCCAAGGTCACTGGCGGGGCACTGCGCCGCCCGGCCCACCCGCCCGCTGCCGCGGAAGCGCATCCGCCAACTCCAGCTGCATCACGACCATGTTCACCAGCGTGGCCACCGAGGGACGCCCGGTTTCAATGACGAAGTGGGCGGTTTCGCGGTAGAGCGGGTCGCGTTGCGCGTAGAGGCCGCGCAGGCGCCCGAGCGGGTCGTCGACCTGAAGCAACGGGCGCGTCGTGTCATGGCGCAGGCGCCGGTAGATGTCCTCGGGCAAGGCATGCAGGTACACCACGTGGCCGCGCTCGCGCAAGTGCGCGCGGTTGGCTGCGCGCAAGACCGCCCCGCCGCCCGTAGACAAAACCGCCGGCGTGGTGCCGGCGGTCAGTTCATCGAGCGAGGCTTCTTCGATAGCGCGAAAGGCCTCCTCGCCCTCGCGCTCAAAAAACTCCCGGATCGGGCACCCGATGCGGTGCTCGATCACGTGGTCGGAGTCGATGCACGCCACCCCCAACCGCCGGGCGAGATGCCGCCCGATGGTGGATTTTCCAGAGCCTGGGAGGCCAACGAGGACAACGCTGCTCACATTTTCACGCAAGAAGGGACCCTTAATTGGGCGTATTGCAGCCGTTCATACCATAGGGAGGTGTCAAGAATGAACCGTTCTTGTCATCGCCCTCGATGAAATCCGTTCGGTAGAGCTTCTCGACTACCCCTTCTGAACCGGCCACGCTGGTGGTGACTTTCACGGCATAGAAGAGCCAAGTCGCCACATTCATGGGGTATTCGACCTGGATGGTTGCACGGCCATTTGTCCCGGTTGTTTTTGCGCCTACATAAGACAAGACCACGTCGGCCTTTCGGGGGGATAGCACGCCATTGCCGTCGGCATCCTCACCGGCATCCAAGAAGCCATTGCGATTGATGTCCTCGTTCGAGCACAGGGAGCGTGGGCCGGCATACGGGCCCTTTCCATAAACACGCAGATCCACGCTTGCAGAAATTTGTGCATTGGGAACCGCGTTGCCTGCGGCATCCGCAACCGCAATGTCAAACTTCTTGATGTATGTAAGGTTATCCGCACCTCTGGCCAGCTCATTGTTATCACCCAAAGTGATGGAAAGCGGCTGGCTCGCAACAGTCATGGTTGCAGTTCTGAAATTTGGACAGGCACCGTTTGCGATCTCTGCATCGGTCATGCCATAGCAGACACGAATACGAACACCATCCGTTGGGCTGGATCGCGTTCCGGCAATATAGTCGGCCAAAGCTTGACCGTTGGCGTCGCTATACACCGTTGCAGCGCCTGTGGAAATCACTTCACCGCTGCCCAGCCCCGGCGGAACGATCTCGAATCGGGCGCGTACATTCTGAATAGCTTGGTTGGACGCGTTCTGAAAAACCGCCCTCAGGCCCGCCCGACTCGTGGTAGAGCCTGTCCCATTGGGCGCGATGGTGTTCGGCGTGATGGCCAAGCTGGCTGCACTGATCACTCCCGTGGCGTTGGGAATGCCGGTGCCTCCAGGGAGCAGAACCTGAACATCTTGGCGAACCGTCACACCAGACGCAGCGGCTTCAACCGAATAAGTTCCTGGAGTGCCAGGCACAGCCTGCAATTGCACCGAAGCATTGCCACTGCTATCGGTATTCAAACTCTGGGAGAAACCCAGTGTTCCCCCCAACTTGATAGGCGTCTGTGCGATACCAGACCCATTGACATCGGTCACTTTGATGGACAATGTCGCAGCCCCGCCCGGAAGAGGCGTGGCAGGAACCAAAGACAAGCCAACTTGGCTGCCTGTCACAGGAATAATTGCCGTTGCGGTTTGGCCTCCCATTTTCATTACCGCAGTGATTTCTCGATTGGCTTTGCTCCCCCCCACTGAGATCTTCCCAGACGCCTGACCCGTAGCGTCAGAAACCGCCACCAACGGCGTATAGACGCCGGAATTCACAGAAACCGTCAGAACGGAATTTGCTACCGGGTTGTTATTGGCGTCCAGAGCAGTGACAATTAACACTGCTTCATCCGCACCTGAGTTATTCAATGCATTCTTATCGAGACGATAAACAATGCTTGCAACGTTGGGTGAAACTGTCCCTCCTCCAGGCTTAGAGCCTGACTCACCCCCACCTCCACCGCACGCCACCAAGGCCAAAGACAGGCCCAATCCAAAAAGTTGCGTTATTTTTCTCATTTTCACCTCATACACCAATAATTAACGGACGGGTCCACGATCGGTAATCACTTTTGGCGTTATGAACACCAGCATCTCTCTTTTAGAAGATTCCTTCGTATTGTTCTTAAAGAGATGCCCCAGCACAGGCACATCCCCCAACAGCGGAATCTTGTTTTCCTGATTCGTTTCTTCCATTTCGAAAATTCCACCGATCACCACCGTACCGCCGTTTTCAATCAGGATTTGCGTCTTGATGTGCTTTGTATCGATCGCGACACCTTGCGTCGTGGTTTCGCCTCGGCTGTCCTTGTTGATGTCCAGGTCGAGAATGATGCTGCCTTCCGGCGTGATCTGTGGCGTCACCTCGAGCTTGAGAACGGCTTTTTTAAACGCAATGGTCGTAGCCCCGTTGGGGGCGGTGACCGAATAGGGATACTCCGTTCCCTGCTCGATCAAGGCCTTGGTCTGGTCGGCAGTGATAACCCGTGGGCTCGATACGATCTTGCCCTTGCCGTCGGCTTCCATAGCCGACAGTTCCAGCGTTAGGAACCGGTTGGCTGCCGAGTTGAAGATGGACAGCGCAAAACTGCCCACCCCCTGCACCCCGGACAGCCGCGCAGGCAGGTTCACGAAACTGCCCAAGGTGTCCACCTGCCCGCCCGCTCCACTGGTGGCCACGGCGTTGCTATAACTGGTGCCAAAACCAATGCGGTTGCCACCCCCGATGCCGTAGCCGCCATCGCCACCGCGGTTGGCACGCAAATCGGTTCCGCCCAGGCGCACGCCCAGCGACCGCCCGAAGGTGTCGCGCGCTTCCACGATGCGGGCTTCGATCAGCACCTGGCGCACCGCCACGTCCAGCGAGGCCAGCAGCTTGCGCACCTCTTCGAGCTTGGCTGGCGTGTCCGTCACGAACAGCTGGTTGGTGCGCGGCTCGGCAATGGCGCTGCCTCTTTCTGACAGGAAGCGCGTGGTGGCGCCACCGGTGCTTCCCTGGCTGGAGTTGGTGAGTTGGGCCACCATGTCGACGGCCTTGGCGTAGTTCATCTGGTAGGCCTGCGTGCGCAGCGGCTCCAGTTTCTCGATTGCCTGCGCGGCTTCAAAATCCTTGCGCGTGCGTGCGTCGATTTCGTCCTTGGGCGCAATCCAGAGCACGGTGCCCGCCTTGCGCATCCCCAGGCCCTTGGCATCCATGATGATCTGCAGTGCCTGGTCCCAGGGAACGTCCTTCAAGCGCAGGGTCAGCGATCCGGTCACCGTGTCCGACGTGACGATGTTGAAGTTGGTGAAGTCGGCGATCACCTGCAGCAAGGACCGCACCTCGATGTTCTGGAAGTTCAGCGAGAGCTTCTCACCGCTGTAGCCCGGGCCCTGCGTGAGCTTGGTCAGGTCCACCTTTTTCTGGCGCACTTCCACGACAAACTGGTTGTCGCTTTGGTAGGCGCTGTGCTCCCACTCACCCACGGGCTCGATCAGCATGCGCACCCGGTCGCCCTGCTGGCTGGTGGTGATGAGCTGGATGGGCGTGCCAAAGTCGGTGACATCGAGGCGCCGGCGCAGCCCTTCGGACAGGGAGGAGCGCAGAAAATCCACGGTAATGCCCTTGCCCTGCTGGCGCAGGTCCACGCCGACCTGGTTGCTGGCCAGGCCAACCACTACACGCCCCGACCCGTCAGGCCCGCGCCGGAAATCCACGTCCTTGATGGGCAGGATATCGCTGCTGCCGGGTTCGGCGAACACGGTGTTCTGGGCCGGCTGTCCGGACGCTGCGGCGGCGACAGGCTCCAGGGAGATGAGCAGCACCTTGCCCTGGATTTCTGCCCGGTAGGCCGTGGCTTGCTTCAGGTTGAGCACCACCCGCGAGCGGTCACCCGCCTGCACCACGTTGACAGACCTCAGGTTCCCCTGGTTCACCTCCACCAGCGAGCGCCCCATGGCATTCGACGTGCCCGGGAAGTCCAGGGCGATGCGGGCCGGCGACTGCGTGGCAAAGCCCGATGGAACCACCGACAGGGGGGTGCTCAACTCAATGCGCACGACTTCCGCACCGCCTTGCAGGGCGCCCGTCACAGCCTCGATGGCACTCTGTGCCAAAACCATGCCCGAGCCCAAAGCAGCAAGGGCCACCACAGCGGCCCGCCCCAGCGCCTTCATGATTGCGACGTTGTTTGGTTTCATTTTTTCGCCCCCTCTTGCAGCTCTAGCGATGCCGTGCGCTCAATCCAGTCGCCAGTGGCGTCCTGGACGATTTCGCGCATTTGAATGGCGGTTTCGGTAATTTTTGTGATGCGCCCATAGTTCTGCCCGAGGTAAGACCCCGCCTGAACCTGGTACAGCAGGTTGTCCACCTTCAACAGCGCGGTGGGCTTGCCAGACTTCTCCAGACTGCCCACCATGGACATGGTGTCGAGCGGAAACGCCTCCAGTGGCTCTTTGCGCCGTGCCATTTCAGGTGCGATCAGGGCGGCGTTGGACGCGACCTGTGCCGAGTCGCGTCGCAGCGCCTGGGTCAGCTTGAGCGGATTGAACGGCTCCATGCTGCCTTCGGCCGTGTATGCCTGGGGTTGGAACTGTTTGGGTTCGGTGATCGGCGTGACGCGGGGCTTTGTCTGCGCACGCTCGTCGGCCATCCACTGGCGCAACTCGTCTTCTCCCGAGGGCCCGCAGCCGGCGAGCGGCAAAAAACTCAGCGCGATCAGCACTGCTGTGGTGCGGTTCATTTTTTGCCCTCCGTCGCCTTGCGCTGCGCCTGCACCTCTTCAGGGTCCAGGTAGCGGAATGTGCGCGCCGTGGCATCCAGGGTCAGATTGCTGCTGTCCTTGGTCGCGGGAGCGATGGACAGGTTGTTCAAGGTGACGATGCGGGAAAGGTGGGCGATATCAGACGCAAATGCGCCCATATCGTGGTACTTGCCCGTGACCCGCACCGCGATGGGCAGCTCGGCATAGTAGTCGCGCACCACGATCTGTCCCGGACGGAACAGGTCGAACTGCAGGCTGCGGCCCAGGCCGGCCTGGTTGATGTCGGACAACAGGGCGGCCATTTCGGCCTTGCTCGGCAGTTGTTTCTCTAGCTGAATGACGTATTGCTGGATCTGCTCACGCTGCTTCTTGAGGGCATCCAGACTCACGGCTTTCACCAGCTTCTTTTGGTAGTCCTGCCGGAGCGTGACCTCTCGGGAGCGTTCGGCTTGCAGTTCTTCTTCGTAGTCGGTCAGCTTTGCAAACCACAAAACCACCGCAACGCCGATGGCGATGCCCGCGCACAGCAAATAACGCGGCAATGCAGGCCAGAGTGACGGGTCTTTGGGATCCAGATGGCTGAATTGGCGTTGCAAGTTGCGCTGCAGCTCGGCCAAATCGACGTTGGGGCTTTTTTTCTTCGCCATAGGTCACTTCCCCCCCGCAGGGGTGCCTGCCTTCGTGCCGCTCGCGGCATCCATGGCTTTTTGCACCTCGCTGGAACGCATCAGCTGGAATCGCAGATTGAACGTGGAAACGCGGCGCTGATCGCGCGCGGAAAGCGCCAGATTGCTCGCCACAATTTCGACGAGTTCGGGCTTGGACAGCCACGGGGTGTTGCTGGAGAGGTTGCGCAGCATTTCCGACACACGCTCATTGGACTGCGCCACGCCTTGCATCGTCACCGACTGGTCCGTCTGTTTGAGGCTGGTGACGTACACGCCGTCGGGCAACTGCTGGACCAGTTCGTTGAGCAGGTGCACGGGAAGATTCCGGTCCGACTGCAGGTCCTCCACCGCCTTTTGCCGCGCGCGCAACGATGCGATTTCTTCTTCGATCGTTGCGATTTCCTTGATTTGGTTTTCCAGCACCTTGATTTCGGTCTGCAAGAAATTATTTTTGTCTTGCTGGTCGGCAATCATGGTCTGAAACCACCAGTAGATGGCCGCAGCCAGGGCCAGCCCCAGCAGAAACGACAGGAACATGGTGACCTGAAACGCCTCGCGCCGGCGCTTGCGGGCCGCCTCCCGGTGGGGAAGCAGGTTGATCAAAATCACTGCAGGAACCTCCGCATCGCCAGGCCGCAGGAGGTCAGGTAAGAAGGGGCCTCGCGCACCATTTTTTTCATGCGCACGGAGCTTCCGACCTCCATGCCCTCGAAAGGATTGACCACATTGCAGGCAAAGCCGGTGTGCTGCACCACGGCCTCATTCAAGCCCGACAGCGGTGCCGAGCCGCCCGCGAGCAGAATGTGGTCGACCCGGTTATAGGGCGTGCTGGTGAAGAAAAATTGCAATGCCCGCCCCACCTCCTGGGCCATGCTGTCCACGAAGGGACTCAACACGGCCGAGGCATAGTCTTCCGGAAGATCGCCGCTGCGCTTCTTGCTTTCTGCCTCTTCGACCGAGAACCCATACTGCCGAACGATGAGTTGCGTGAGCTGTGCGCCGCCAAAGGCCTGGTCCCTGTCGTACAGCACCTCGTCGTTGCGGATGATCTGCATGCTGGTTGTCAATGCCCCCACTTCGAAAAGCGCCACCATGGCATCCACGCCCGCATTGGGAAGCGCCTCGATCAAGCGGCTGGCTGCCAGGCGCGAAGCGTGGGACTCGATGTCCACGATCGCGGCCTTGAGGCCGGCGGCCTCAGCCAACCCCTGGCGGTCCTGCACCTTCTCGCGGCGCGAGGCGGCGATCAGCACGTCGATATCCCCAGGCGCGTTCTTGCTGGGCCCGATGACGCAAAAATCCAGGCTCACCTCGTCGAGGGAAAAGGGAATGTATTGGTTGGCCTCGGACTCCACCTGGACTTCAAGCTCTTGGTCCGTCATGCCGGCAGGCAGGGTGATCTTTTTGGTAATGACCGCAGACGGAGGCAACGCCAATGCCACATTTCGGGTGCGGGTGCCACTTTTTTTGACGACGCGGCGCAGGGCTTCAGCAACTTCATCGAACTTTTCGATGTTACCGTCTGTAATCCATCCTCGTTCCAACGGCTCGATGGCACAGCGCTCCAAGACCAGGCCTCCTGCCTTGTCTTGGCCTAGCTCCACCAGCTTGACGCTGGAGGAACTGATGTCGATACCCAGCAACGGCGCGGATTGGCGACTGAACAGAGATCCTGCAGAGATCAAGATAGCCCCCTCTTATTGTCACAACGACACAACAAAACTTAACATTTCTCATGAATGCTATCAGTAAGCTTGGCCTGCGACCAAGACTTTCGCCGGCCCTGCAACGGCTGACCGTTGTCAAAAGCAGACGTTCCAGAGCCCTTCGTTGAAAGCCTGATTTCCCTCCTGCCCGCTTCGTACTCTGGAGCGCTGCAGCACGATCCCTTTTCCCATCCAGAAAATGCAGTGGCGATTTTTATAATGGCCACTTATTTCAATTCGGAGCGATATGCCGCCCCCAGCCCCGTCCAAACCGTCCAGCCCGGGTTCTTCCCGTGCCGCCTCTCCCCGCCCTGCTTGGTTGCGGTGGCTCCTGCGCCTTCTGCTGTGGGGCATAGGTCTTGCTGTTGCAGGGGCTGTCGCCGTGGTGTTGGTGATCGCTGTGGCCCTGTCCATGGCCTACCCGAACCTGCCCGATGTCTCGGAATTGGCAGACTACCGGCCCAAGCTGCCGATGCGTGTGTATTCGGCAGAAGGGGCTTTGCTGGGCGAGTTTGGAGAGGAGCGGCGCACCCTCACCCCCATCCAGGAGATCCCCCAAGTGATGAAGGATGCGGTTTTGGCGATCGAGGACACGCGCTTCTTCCAGCACGGCGGAGTGGATTACAAGGGCATGGTGCGCGCCGTGTTGGCCAATCTGGGGCGCGTGAAAAGCCAGGGGGCATCCACCATCACCATGCAGGTCGCGCGCAATGTTTACCTTTCGTCAGAAAAAACATTTACGCGAAAAATTTACGAAATATTACTCACATTCAAGCTGGAGCACCTGCTGTCCAAAAATCAGATTCTGGAAATTTATATGAATCAGATTTACCTGGGCAACCGTGCCTACGGCTTTGCCGCGGCTTCCGAAGCCTACTTTGGCAAGCCCCTGAAGGCCGTCTCGGTGGCGGAAGCGGCCATGTTGGCGGGATTGCCCAAAGCGCCTTCGGCCTACAACCCGATCAGCAACCCCAAGCGCGCCCGCATCCGCCAGCTCTACATCATCGACCGCATGGAGGAAAACCACTTCATCACACCCCAGCAGGCGCAAGAGGCGCGCAAAGAGGAGCTCACGGTTCGCAATGGAAGCAACAACACGCGCGTGCATGCCGAATACGTGGCGGAAATGGCGCGCCAGCTGATCTTTGCGCAGTACGGAAGCGAGGCCTACACCCGTGGCCTCAATGTGTACACCACCCTGAACGCTGCCGATCAGGACGCGGCCTACCAGTCACTGCGGCGCGGCATCATGGATTACGAGCGCCGCCAGCACTACCGCGGACCGGAAAAATTCGTCAGCCTGCCCACCGCTGCGCAGGAACTGGAAGAAGCCATCGACGACGCGCTGGCCGACCACCCCGACAACGGCGACCTCATGTCTGCCATGGTGCTGGAGGCCAGCCCCCGCAAGATCATCGCCGTGCGCCAGAACGGCGACAGCGTGGAGATCACCGGCGAAGGACTCAAGCCCGCCCAGTCGGGGCTCAGCGACAAGGCACCGCCCAACATCAAGCTGCGCCGCGGCGCCATCATCCGCGTCGCCAAAACAGCAAAGAACACGTGGGAAATCACGCAACTGCCCGAAGTCGAAGGCGCCCTGGTGGCCATCGACCCACGCAGCGGCGCGATCAAGGCTTTGGTGGGCGGTTTCGACTTTGACAAGAACAAGTTCAACCATGCCACCCAGGCGTGGCGCCAGCCAGGCTCAAGCTTCAAGCCCTTCATTTACTCCGCAGCCCTGGAAAAAGGCTTCACGCCCGCCACCGTGGTCAACGACGCACCGCTGTTCTTTGGCGCTGGCGTGACCGGCGGACAACCCTGGGAGCCCAAGAACTACGACGGCAGGTACGACGGCCCCATGACCATGCGCACGGGTCTGGCCAAATCCAAGAACATGGTTTCCATCCGCATCCTGCAGGCCGTCGGGCCCAAGAATGCGCAGGAATGGGTATCGCGCTTCGGCTTCGATGCCGACAAGCACCCGCCTTATCTGACCATGGCGTTGGGTGCGGGTTCGGTCACCCCGATGCAGATGGCGGTGGGCTTCTCGGTATTCGCCAACGGCGGCTACCGTGTGAACCCCTGGCTGATCGCACGCGTCACGGACCACAAGGGCCGCGTGCTTTCTGAAACCCAGCCTCCGGCCTTGGCCCAAAGCCAGCGCGCCATCGAGCCACGCAATGCATTCATCATGGACAGCCTGCTGCAGGAAGTCACACGCTCGGGCACTGCGGCGCGGGCCCAGGCCACGCTCAAACGCCCCGACCTGTACGGCAAGACGGGCACCACCAACGACTCGGTGGACGCCTGGTTTGCCGGCTTCCAGCCCACCATCGCGGCCGTGACCTGGATTGGCTACGACACGCCGCGCAACCTGGGCAGCCGGGAAACCGGCGGTGGCCTGAGCCTGCCAGTGTGGATCAGCTTCATGGACCGCGCGCTCAAGGGCGTGCCGGTGATGGAGTCCACGGTTCCGCCCGGTGTGGTCAATGTGGGCGGGGAATGGTTCTATGAGGAATTCAGCCGCAACGCCGGAGTTCCCAGCCTGGGGCTTGAAGACCATAGCGCGTCTGCGGGAACCGGAAGCCTTCCCTCGCAGGAAGCGCCTGCGCCCGAGGAGCGCAAGCGCATCCTCGACCTGTTCCGCAACTGACTGGCCGCGGGCTCAGGCGCAGAAGCGCAGCGCCAGCCCCGACTGTTCTGACGCATCGCGGCTCAGGCTGTTGAAAAACTCGCCCGCCCCCTTGGTGTCCTGCCACCGCTGGCCGTCGAAGCGATAGTGGTAGCCCCCGGACTTGGCCGCCATCCAGATTTCATGCAAGGGCTTCTGCTGGTTGATGATGATCTGGGTGCGGTTGGGGAAGGTGAGCGTGATCATGCCGCCCATGCGCTGGCTGTCCACGTCGGCGTCTGTCTCGTCGTTGATGCGGTCGCAGCATTGCTCAACGGCCAGCAGAAGCTGCTCGGCGCGGTCCAGGAATTCAAGGTCGGTCATTACAATTTAGGCATGTTGAAAGCGTTCCAAATTCTAGCGAGGAGCTTTGCCCTTGCCTCCAGCGTGGCACTCCTGGGCGCCTGCGGACAGCGGGGCCCGCTGTTTCTGCCGACCGAGCCCGCGGCCAGCCAGCGCGCAACGCTGCCCGAAACCCTGAAGCCCAACTCCTTGCGCACGCCCGCCCTCGCCGTCCCTCTTCCTTCCGCTCCCGCTCCTGCCACTCCATGACCCACCCTGCACTGCCCGGCCACCCCCACATCGCCTACCGGGGCGACGCCCTGTTCATTGAAGACGTTCGCGTCGACGACCTGGCCCAGGCCCACGGCACGCCCCTGTTTGTCTATTCCCAAGCCTCCATGCAGGCCGCGCTGGCGGCCTACCAGCGCGGCTTTGCCGGGCGCAAGCTGCAGGTCTGCTACGCTATGAAGGCCAATTCGTCGCTGGCGGTCCTGCAGTTCTTCGCGCGGCAGGGCTGCGGCTTTGACATCGTCTCGGGCGGCGAGCTCGAGCGTGTGGTCGCTGCCGGCGGCGACGTGCGCAAGGTGATCTTTTCCGGCGTGGGCAAGACGCGCGCCGAAATGCTGCAGGCGCTGCAGGCCGGCATCCTGTGCTTCAATGTCGAGAGCGAGGCCGAGCTCGAAGTGCTCAGCGAGGTGGCCACCGCATCGGGCCACACAGCGCCCGTCAGCATCCGCGTCAACCCCAACGTCGATCCCAAGACCCACCCCTACATCTCGACGGGCCTGAAAGGCAACAAGTTCGGCGTCGCGCACGAGCGCACGCTGGCGGTCTACCAAAGGGCGGCGGCCCTGCCCGGCCTCCACGTGGCGGGCATCGACTTCCATATCGGCTCGCAGATCACCGAGGCCACGCCCTACCTCGATGCAACCGACCGCCTGCTCGACCTGGTGCAGGAGATCGAGGCCGCTGGCATTCCCATCCACCACATCGATTTTGGCGGGGGCCTGGGCATCAACTACAACGGCGACACCCCGCCCGCCGCCGACGCGCTGTGGATGCAGCTGCTGGCCAAGATCGATGCGCGCGGCTATGGCGACCGCCAGTTCATGATCGAGCCCGGGCGCTCGCTGGTCGGCAACGCCGGCCTGTGCGTGGCCGAAGTGCTCTACCTCAAGCCCGGCGAGGAAAAGAATTTCTGCATCATCGACGCGGCCATGAACGACCTGCCGCGGCCCGCCATGTACCAGGCCTTCCACGGCATTGTCCCGCTGCAGCAAACCGGGGACGCCGCGGCGCCGGTCTACGACGTGGTCGGCCCGGTGTGCGAGAGCGGCGACTGGATCGGACGCGACCGTGCGCTGGCCGTGCAGCCCGGCGACCGCCTGGCGGTGCTGTCCGCGGGCGCCTACTGCATGTCCATGTCGAGCAACTACAACACCCGCGGCCGCGCCGCCGAGGTGCTGGTGGACGGGCCGCGCGCCCACCTGATCCGCGAGCGCGAGACGGCCCAGGACACCTTCCGGGGCGAGCGGCTGCTGTAAGCGCTTGGGCGCTTTGGGCTTGACCTGCGTCATCTTGATGTGAGTCAAGCCCGACACCACCGGGGCCGGTAGAGTCGCGGGCTTTATTGCACCGCAGCATCGCCATGCCCACCGAACTCTACCGCGACAGGAACCATGCCTGCTACATGTTCACGGACCTCATCGAGGAGGACGGGCAGGCGGTGCAGGCCAACCAGTTTCTGATCGTGGACGACGGCACGGGCGCCATCATCGACCCCGGCGGCAACCTGGCCTACAACGAGTTGTACATGGGCATGTCCAAGCACTTCTCGCCCCAGAAACTGTCGTACCTGATCGCCTCGCACGCCGACCCGGACATCATTGCCTCGCTGGACCGCTGGATGTCGAGCACCCAGGCCATGCTGGTCATTTCGCGCGTCTGGGAGCGCTTTGTCCCGCATTTCACCAAAGTCGGCAAGACCGAGAACCGCGTGATCGGCGTGCCCGACGCCGGCGGGAGACTGCCGCTGGGGCGCCGCGAGCTGTGGCTGCTGCCGGCGCACTTCCTGCATTCGGAAGGCAACTTCCATTTCTACGATCCCGTGAGCCGCATCCTCTTCACGGGCGACCTCGGCGTGTCCATGGTGTCGGGCGCCAAGGCCGCCCGCCCGGTCACCGACCTGCAGGCGCACATCCCGCTGATGGAGGGCTTCCACCGGCGCTACATGGTGTCCAACAAGATCCTGCGCCTGTGGGTGCGGATGGCGCGCCAGCTCGATATTTCCATGCTCGTGCCCCAGCATGGCGCGCCCATCGTGGGCCCCCAGGCCATCGCCGATTTCTTCGAGTGGATCGACCACCTGATGTGCGGCATCGACCTGTTGGACGACCGCGCCTACCAGCTGCCCACCGCGGCCATCGAGCCCGTCGCGCACACGCTGTGCCCCGCGCTGCGTGCCGCCACGGGTTGAAGGCCGGTCGCAACGATTTTTTGCATCAAACAGGGCTCTAGCCCTTGTCCAGCAAGCGTTGTAAGCTGCATTTTCAATAGCATCAAGCCTGGCGGGCGCCTGCCGCTGGCCCGGCCGCAGCGCGGCCGGCGCGCCGCTTCTGGCGCCAGTGGTGCGCCACCCGCCAGCCCAGCAGCAACGCCAGCACGCCGCCGTACACCGCCACTTCGCTGAAATCGTTCTTGCCCGCACGCATCCAGAAGAAATGCAGGATCGCCAGGCCCGCCACGGCGTACACCAGGCGGTGCAGCGCGCGCCAGCGTGGTGCACCGAGCCAGCGGATCGCGCGGTTGAACGAGGTGGCCGCCAGCAGCGACAGCAGCAGCAGCGCCGTCGAGCCCACAAGGATGAATGGGCGCTTGGCGATGTCGCGCGCGATGTCGCCCCAGTCCAGCCCCATGTCGAACCAGGCATAGCTGAGCAGGTGCAGCGTGGCGTAGAAAAACACGAACAGGCCGAGCATGCGGCGAAAACGCGCCAGCGACGGGGTTGCGGTGAGCACCCGCAGCGGCGTCACGGCCAGCACGATGCACAAGAAGCGCAGCGTCCAGTCGCCCAGCGAACGGATCAACGCCTCGGCCGGATTCACGCCCAGCTGGTCGCTGGCGGCCGCATAGAACAGCCACGCAAAAGGCAGCAGCGATGCCGCAAACACCAGGGGCTTGGCGGCGGGGCGCAGCAGCAGTTTTTTGATGTCCATCGATCGTCACCCGGCAAAAAACGGGGCAGAGAACGCGCGTGCCCCAAAGGCAGAGTGCGCAGCGCCTGCGGCGCTGTGCCGCGCCAAGGCTTCAGTAGAACTTCTTGAGGTCCATGCCCGCGTACAGCTGGCCGACCTGCGCTTCGTAGCCGTTGAACAGCAGCGTCTTGCGCCGCTTGGCGAACAGGCCGTCCTCGCCGATGCGGCGCTCGGTGGCCTGGCTCCAGCGCGGGTGGTCCACGTTCGGGTTCACGTTCGAATAAAAGCCGTATTCGTTGCGCGCGGCCTTGTTCCAGGCGGTGCCGGGCTCTTGGTCGGTGAAGCGGATCTTGACGATGCTCTTGGCGCTCTTGAAGCCGTACTTCCAGGGCACGACGATGCGCACCGGCGCGCCGTTCTGGTTGGGCAAGACCTCGCCGTACATGCCGAAGGCCAGCAGGGTGAGCGGGTGCAGGGCCTCGTCCATGCGCAGGCCCTCGGTGTAGGGCCAGTCGAGCACGCGCGAGCCGATGAACGGCATGGTCGCCTTGTCGGCCAGGGTGACGAATTCGACGTACTTCGCGCTGCCCAGCGGCTCCACCCGCTTGATGAGCTCGGACAGCGAATAGCCCACCCACGGGATCACCATCGACCAGCCCTCGACACAGCGCAGGCGGTAGATGCGCTCTTCCTGGGCGCTGAGCTTGAGCAGGTCTTCGATGCCGTACTTGCCCGGCTTCTTGACGAGGCCCTCGATTTCGACCGTCCAGGGCGCGGTCTTGAGCGTGTGGGCATGGCGCGCGGGATCGGCCTTGTCGGTGCCGAATTCGTAGAAATTGTTGTAGCTGGTGACGTCCTGGTAGCTCGTCAGCTTTTCCATGGTGACGGCGCCTGCCACGGCGGACTTGCCGCTGGCCAGTGCCGCCAGCTTGCCCGGGCGCGCTACCTGGGCCAGCGCCTCGCGCCCGGCCCAGCCCGCCAGCGCCGCGCCCGCAACGCCACCCGCGAGCAGGCGCAGCATGTTGCGCCGGTCTTCGTACACCGCGCGCGGGGTGATCTCGGAAGCCAGGGGGTGGATGAAACCCGCACGACGGGAAATTGGGGACATGGAAGGCTCCGGTGATTTGGTGAGGCTGTGGCAGGTAGAGGCGAGAAATCTGAATTCGTTTCCCGATACCGAACAGTCTTTGTGCAGACGAAGCCTTTCCTGTCGTCTTTAATCCCCTGTGCGTGCCGCCCTCACAGGGTGCCGTAGCTGTGCAAACCGCTAAGGAACATGTTCACGCCCAGGAAGGCAAAGGTAGTGACCACCAGCCCCACCAGCGCCCACCAGGCCGACACCGCGCCGCGCAGGCCCTTCATGAGCCGCATGTGCAGCCAGGCCGCGTAGTTGAGCCAGACGATCAGCGCCCAAGTCTCCTTCGGGTCCCAGCTCCAATAGCCGCCCCAGGCCTCGGCCGCCCACAACGCACCCAGCACGGTGGCGATGGTGAAGAAGGCAAAGCCGACGGCGATGGCCTTGTACATGACGTCGTCGAGCAGCGCCAGCGGGGGCAGCTTGCTGGCGATGCGCTGGCGCCCAAACAGGATGCCGCCCACGATCAGGGCCGACACGCCGAAATACACCATCCAGTAGCTGCCGCCCGCGCCTTCGCCGGCCGTGGGCCGGAACACCACGGGCTCGAAGCACAGCACCACGCCGAGCACCCACAGCGGCGCCAGCTTGTACCAGCGCGTCTCGCCGGCCGACTGCTTGATCAGGTAGGCAAAGGCCACCATGGCCGAGAGCGCAAAGGTGCCATAGCCGATGAAGTTGGCCGGCACATGCAGCTTCATCCACCAGCTCTTGAGGGCCGGCACCAGCGGCTGGATTTCGTGCGCCTCGCGCACCACGGTGTACCAGAGCAGGAAGCCCACGGCGGCGCTGACCACCAGCATGACGAAGGCGCCCAGTGCGCGCGTGCGGTACTGCTCTTCGTAGTAGAGGTAGAACGTGGCCGTCATCCAGCAGAACATGACGAACACTTCATAAAGGTTGCTGACCGGGATGTGGCCCACGTCGGCGCCCACCAGGTAGCTTTCGTACCAGCGCACCAGCGTGCCGATCAGCGCCATGCCCACGGCCACCCAGGCCAGGCGCGAACCGATCAGCGACAGGGTGGCGCCCTCGCCGCGCGCGACCATGCTGATCCAGTAGAAGGCCGTGCTCATGAAGAACAGCATGCTCATCCACAGGATGGCCGACTGGCTCGACAGGAAGTACTTGAGCCCGAACACCGTGTCGGCACGCGCCAGACTGCCCGCGCCATCGACCTGGTACAGGGCTATGGCCAGCAGCGCACAGCCGGCGGCCGCCAGCATCAGGGTGCGCAGCGGGCGCCAGAACCACCCCAGCCAGATGGTGGAAGGTATGGCCCCCAGCAAGATGCCTTTTTCGTACACGTCCATGTAGGCCGCATAGCGCTGCAGCGCAAACAGCCCGCCGCCGATCACCAGCGCGGCAAACAGCCAGTCCAGCCAGTTGCGCTGCGAGAAATAGCCCTCGTTCAGTTTGAGCGTGGTCGTGGTGGTGCTAGCGGCCGTGTTCATGCATGGTCTCCTGCGGGGCGCACCCCGATGAGTTTCTCGGTGATCTGGGCGAATTCTTGGTCGCCGTCCATGGTCTTGCGGTTGGTCGACAGCGCCATGGTGGCATGGGTGTGGTCGCCCTGCGGCACCAGCCAGACCCAGATGCGCCGCTCGCGGATGTACAGCATGGCAAAAACGCCCAGGATCAGCAACGCGCAGCCCAGATAGACAATGTTCTTGCCAGGGGCACGCGCCACCTGGAAGACGCTGGCCTGGACCTGCTTGAAGTCGGTGAGTGCGAACACCAGCGGTGCCGGGTAGATCTGCGCGTCGCTGAGCGCCAGCACGGACTGCGTCATGAAAGACTGGGTCTCGGTGCTCGACTCCAGCGGCGGCAAGCCGGCGCGCTCGCGCGTGAGCTGCGCCAGCTCGAACAGCGTGCCGTTGAGGATGCGCACCAGAACCTCGCCGGCACGGCTGCGCTCGGCTTCGGGCACGTTGGCTTCCATGAAGTCGGAGAGGGCCGGCAGCCCGCCATGGGGCTTGCCGTCGGCACCGACCGTGCCGGCAAACAGCGTCAGCGCGCGCGCGGCCGACTCGGTCAGCTGCTCGGTCAGCTCGCGGCGCGAAGGATCGACCGCCTGCGCCACATAGCGACGCACGGCCATCTGGCGCGCCGCCGGATCGGCCAGCGCGGCGCGCAGCTGCATGAAGCCGTCGATGCGTCCCTGGTCATCGGCCGGCACGCGCAGGTAGCGGAAGGGGTCGGCCGGGTTCTCGCGCACACCCAGCAGGAACACCTGCGGCCCGCCGTCGCCCAGGGACACGGGCAGCATGTAGTTGTGGAATTCGCGCGCCTGGCCCGCCGCATCGCGCAGCTTGTAGCCGATGCTCGGGCCCACGTTGCGCAGTTCCTTGGTGGTCACGGTCTTGTTGGCCGCGCCCAGGCGCGCGTCGATGGACTGGCGCAAATCGACCTTGCGCACATCGGTGCCCGAGCCCGCGCCTTCGCCGGCAAAGTTTTCGACGTTGATGGTGCGCAGCGAGGTGAACTCGAGCGTCAGCGCCTCGCCCCCCGCGCCCTTGACCGGTTGCGCGTTGCCGCCGATGACGCCCTGCACGTCAAACGGCTGCATCCCGGCTGCCATGGGCAGAGCGCGCAAGGAAACGGACGAGCCGCCGTCGTCGAAGCTCGACTGGTAGATTTCAACGCCCTTGTAGCTGGCCGGGTGGTTGACCTCGATGCGCGCCGGCGTGGCCTCGCCCGTGGCCTTGTCGTGGATCACGACCTCGCTGGCGAACAGCTTGGGCATGCCGGTGGAGTAGTGCTCGACGATGAACTTCTTGAGCTCGACGGTGAACGGCAGGTCCTGCAGCAAGATGCCGTCGGACTGGCTCAAGATGGCGGTGCCCGCCTGCGTGCCCTCGGACACCAGCAGGTTGCCGCGGAAGGTCGGGTTGCGCGGGCTCAGGCGGTGCTGCGGCGCCACCTCGGAAATCAGCCCGCCGCCGGTATAGGGCACCTTGCCGTTGAACCACATCTGTGCGCGCACGACCAGGTCGCCATCGAGCAGCCCGCCCACGCACACCAGCACGATGGCGCTGTGCGCGGCGATGTAGCCGATCTTGTTGGCCGCCCCCGCCTTGGCCGCTACCATCCAGCCCGAGCCGGGACCGGCGGGCGTGTCGCGCTGCTGCAGCTTGATCTTCCAGCCGCCGCCCACCAGCATCTCGCCGATGCGCCGCGCCTCGCTGGCGCTGTCGCCGCCCAGGTCGGCCTGGGCCTTGTGGTGGAACGCGCCCAGGCTCTTTTCGCGGATGTTTTCCTTGTAGGTGCCCAGGTCGGCCAGGATCTTGGGCGTGTTGCGTGCAATGCACAGCGAGGTGCTGGTGACCAGGAAGGCCAGGATCAGCAGGAACCACCAGGCGCTGTAGACCGCATTGAGCTTGAGCGCGGCGAACACGTCGGCCCAGAACGGACCGAACTGGTTGACGTAGTTGACGGCCGGCTCGTGCTGCTTGAGCACCGTGCCGATCACCGAGGCGATGCAGATCACCGTGAGCAGCGCAATGGCAAAGCGCATGGACGACAGCAGCTCGACGCTGGCGCGCAGCGCCTGCGAACCCGCTGAGGGGCGAACGCCTAGGGTGTTGTCAGACATGGAAGAAAGGTGGTCCGAGGCCGAAATAAAAAAGGCGGGCCATCTGGAGGATGGGCCCGCCCTTCTTGGGGTTTGTTATTGGCGGTTGGTTCCGTGCCTGAACCCGAGGGCTGGTCAGGCGCGGTGCAGGGTTCTCAACGCAGGCCGGCGATGTAGTCCGACACGGCCTTGATTTCGCGGTCGTTGAGCTTGGCGGCCACGTCCGTCATCTGCGCGCTGTTCTTGCGCACGCCGTCGCGGAACTGCACCAGCTGGGCCGCCGTGTAGTCGGCGTGCTGGCCGCTCAGGCGCGGGTATTGGGCGGGAATGCCGGCGCCGTTGGGGCTGTGGCAGCTGGCGCAGGCGGCAATGTTGCGGTCGGCAATGCCGCCGCGGTAGATGCGCTCGCCCAGGGCGACCAGTTCCTTGTCCTTGGCGAAGCCGGGCTTGCCGGGCTTGGAGGCCACCCACCAAGCGATGTTCTTCATGTCGTCGTCGGTCAGCATGGAGGCGAAGCCCTGCATCACGGGGTTGGCGCGCTTGCCGGACTTGAACTCCTGCAGTTGCTTGACGAGGTACTCGGGGTGCTGCTGGGCCAGCTTGGGGTTGGCGGCAATGGACGAGTTGCCATCGGCCGCATGGCAGGCGACGCACACGGCGGTGTAACTGGCCTCCCCCTTGGCAAGGTCGGGCTTGGCCGCAGCGGCGCCCGCAGAGAATGCCGGGAAAGCGGGAGCCGCCAGCGCGGCAGCCATGAGCAAGGAGGCGAGCAACTTCATATCGGGGACTTCTTAGGTAGGGCGCAAAACCCCGCGATTCTACAATGAGGCTCCATAGCCTCCCTCCAGCCCATGACTGCCCCTTCTTCCGCGCCCTCCCCCACCGGCGCCGCCGCCGCCCCCGACGCCCGCTCCGCCATGGGCTGGATGCACACCGCGCGCTTTCTGACCACGGCCGCCCAACTGCACCAGCTGCCCGAGGTCGACGTGCCCGAGATCGCCTTCGTCGGCCGCTCCAACGCGGGCAAGTCCTCGTGCATCAACACGCTCACGCAGCAAAAGCAGCTGGCCTTCGCCTCGAAGAAGCCCGGCCGCACGCAGCACATCAACCTGTTTTCCCTGGGCCGCCAGGGCATCACCGACGCCGTGCTGGCCGACCTGCCCGGCTATGGCTACGCGGCCGTCTCGCGCTCGGACAAGCTGCGCTGGCAGCAGGTGATGGTGAACTACCTGGTCAGCCGCGAAAGCCTCACCGGCATCGTGCTGCTGTGCGACCCGCGCCTGGGCCTGACCGGGCTGGACGAGGCGCTGCTCGAAGTGATCCGCCCGCGCGTCGAGGACGGCCTGAAGTTCCTCGTGCTGCTGACCAAGGCCGACAAGCTCACGCGCGCCGAGCAGACCAAGGCCCTGTCGATTGCGCGACTGCAGACCGGCGGCGGCGAGGTGAGGATGTTCTCTGCGCTCAAGAAACAGGGCGTGGACGACGCCGCGCTGCTGCTGTGGCACTGGGCGCACCCGGGCGCCGACGGCGCCGCGGCGCCGGCCGCGGGCACTGCTGCGGATGCCGCCGACGGCGAGCCGCCCGCGCTCGACTGAGTGCGCCGGCCGGACATGGGCGCGTCTATTTTTGGATAAAAATCGGCTCTAACGCATGCCTGTCATGCGCTAACAGATCGCTTTTCAGGAGCAAACATGCCGCACACCGCCGACATCGCCCTGCCGCACGGCACGCACCTGCACTGCCACGTCGCAGGCGAGCGCGGCCGCCCGGTGCTCATGTTCCTGCACGGCTTTCCCGAAGGCGCCTTCATCTGGGACGCGCTGCTGGCGCATTTCGCGCAGCCCGCGCACGGCGGCTACCGCTGCGTGGCGCCGAACCTGCGCGGCTTTGGCGCGTCGAGCTGCCCGGCCGAACCCGAAGCCTACCGCGCCAAGCACCTGGTGCAGGACATCACGGCGCTGATCGCCACCGAGTGCGCGGACGGCGCGCCGCTGGCCTGCCTGGTGGCGCACGATTGGGGCGGCGCCGTGGCCTGGAACCTGGCCAACCAGCGCCCCGAGCTGCTGCACCGCCTGGCGATCGTCAATGCGCCCCACCCCGGCGCCTTTCTGCGCGAACTGGAGCACAACCCGGCGCAGCAGGCCGCCAGCCAGTACATGCACTTCCTGTGCCGCCCCGATGCCGAGGCGCTGCTCGCGGAAGACGATTTCCGCCGCCTGTTCGCCTTCTTCCACGCCCCCGATGTCCCAGCGCCCGCCTGGCTGACGGACAGCGTGCGCGCCCAGTACCGCGCGCTATGGCAGCAGGGATTGACCGGCGCCTGCAACTACTACCGCGCCAGCCCGCTGCGCCCGCCGCGCGCGGCCGACCCAGCCGCGCAGGCCCTGGCGCTGCCCGAATCCATGCTGACCGTGCAGGTGCCCACGCTAGTGCTCTGGGGCATGGAGGACCCGGCCCTGCTGCCCGGCCTGCTCAATGGCCTCGACGCGTGGGTGCCGCAGCTGCAGTTGCAGCGCGTGCCGGGCGCCTCGCACTGGCTGCTGCACGAGCAGCCCGCGCGCGCCACGGCCGAGCTGGAGCGCTTTCTGCAATCGAATTGATAGCTGCCGGCGATTTCTGGACAATCGCTGGAGCCGTTTTTGACCGAAATTCCTGTCAGGAATACAGCGACGGCTCGCCCTCGGGCCGCGTCTTGAAGCGCTTGTGCACCCAGTAGTACTGGCCCGGCATCGTGTCGATCCAGCCCTGCAGGCGCTGGTTCATGAGCGCCGCGTCGGCCTCGGCGTCGCCGCTCGGGTAGTCCTGCCAGGCCGGCAGCAGCTCGGCGCTGTAGCCCGTGGGCGTGAGGCGGCCGATCAGCGGCACGACCTTGGCGCGCCCCAGCCGCGCAAAGCGCGACATCGAGGTGATGGTGGCCGCCGGCACGCCATAGAACGGCACGAACACCGAGTCGTTGCGGCCGAAGTCCATGTCAGGCAGCAGGTACAGCACGCCGCCCTGGCGCAGGCCGCTCACGATGGGCTTGACGCCGTCGCTGCGGTTGAGCATGCGGCCGTTGCCAAAGCGCTGGCGCCCGGCGCGCACCACGGCGTCGACCACCGGGTTGGGCAGCGGCGTGAAGATCGAGGTGAACGGCCGGTCCGAGGCCAGCGCCACGGCCACGCCGGCCGCATCGAGGCCATAGAAATGGGGCGCGAAGATGATGGTGGGCGCGTCGCCCTCGATCTCGTGCAACGCGCCATGCAGGTGCAGGCGCTGCTCGACCACGCGGCGCGGCGCAAACCACAGCCAGCTGCGGTCCAGCCAGGTCTGGCAGTAGGCGACGAAGGACTCGCGCGCCCAGGCGCGGCGCTGGGCCGGCGAGGCGCCCGGAAAGCACAGCGCCAGATTGCGCAGCGCCACCTTGCGCCGCTGCGGCACCAGCACATAGAACAATTGCCCCAGCACCCAGCCCAGGCCGCGCAGCACCGGCAGCGGCAGGTGGGCGAGCACGCGCAGCGCCCACACGCCCAGGCGGCCCATCATGCGACGCCCTCGGCACCCGGGGCAGCGCCCTTGCCGGCCGGCGTGTCGGCACGCGGCTGCTTGTAGCGCGCATAGCCCCACAGGTACTGCTGGGGCGACTGCCGGATCAGGTGCTCCATGGCGCGGTTGATCTGCGCCACGGCCTCGTCGAGCGAGGCCGACAGGGGCTCGGGCAGGGCCTCCACGAACAGCGTGTAGCCCGCGCCGCGCGGCAGGCGCTCGCAGCGCACCAGCAGGACGGTGGCGCCGGTCTGCTGCGCCAGGCGCGCGGCCAGCGTCATGGTGTAGGCCGGGCGGCCAAACACCGGCGACCACAGGCCCAGGCCCTCGGGCGGCACTTGGTCGGGCAGCAGACCGACCGACTCGCCACGGCGCAGCGCCTTGATCATCTGGCGCACGCCCGACAGCGTCGTCGGCACCGAGTCCATGCCCGGGCGCGTGCGCGCCGTCTCCATCACCTTGGCCAGCCAGGGCTGGCGCGCCGGGCGGTACAGCACGGTGATCGGCCCGCGCTGCCGGCCCCAACGCTGCGCCACGGCCTGCGCCGACATCTCGAAGCACCCCAGGTGCGGCGTGAGAAACACAATGCCGCGCCCGCGCTCCCAGGCCTGCTCGACCACCTCGGCGCCCACGATGGCGCAGGGCATGGGCGCGCCCATCCACAGGCGCGGCAGCTCGGCCACCATGCGCCCGGCGTGGCCGACGGCGCCGCGCACCTGCGCAAAGCCGTAGCCCGCGACGGCGGCGTTGGCCACGAACCGGCGCCGGTACGTGGGCGAGAGCGCAAGCACCAGCCAGCCCAGGGCCGCGCCCACGGCGTGGAGCAGCCACAACGGCAATGCGGAAAAAAGGCGAAAAAGGAAAGGCATTAAAATAGGGGGGTCGCTGAGTTAAATGAGCAACTTGCAGGGCGACGTAAAACAAAGCTGCTAAAGCGTTCGCCGAAGGCTCCAGTGGCCGGGGGCAACGCCCCACATGCCAAGACACAGGAGTTTATTCAAATGGCGAACGACTTTCTTTTCACCTCTGAGTCCGTCTCCGAAGGCCACCCCGACAAGGTGTCTGACCAGATCTCGGACGCCATTCTCGACGCGATCCTGGCCCAGGACCCGCACGCCCGCGTGGCGGCCGAGACGCTGTGCAACACCGGCCTCGTGGTGCTCGCCGGCGAGATCACGGCCAAGCCCGGCGTCAACGTGGACTACATCCAGGTGGCGCGCGACACCATCAAGCGCATCGGCTACGACAACACCGAGTACGGCATCGACTACAAAGGCTGCGCCGTGCTCGTGGCCTACGACAAGCAAAGCAGCGACATCGCCCAGGGCGTGGACCACGCGTCGGACGACCACCTGAACACCGGCGCCGGCGACCAGGGCCTGATGTTCGGCTACGCCTGCGACGAGACGCCCGAGCTGCTGCCCGCGCCGATCTACTACGCGCACCGCCTGGTCGAGCGCCAGGCGCAGTTGCGCAAGGACGGGCGCCTGCCCTTCCTGCGCCCCGACGCCAAGAGCCAGGTCACCCTGCGCTATGTCGACGGCAGGCCGCACAGCATCGACACCGTGGTGCTCTCGACCCAGCACGCGCCCGAGATGAGCCTGGGCGACAAGATGACGCCCGCGTTCTACGAGGCCATCCGCGAAGAGATCATCCGCCCGGTGCTGCCGGCCGAGTGGCTGACGCCCGAGACCAAGTACCTGATCAACCCCACGGGACGCTTCGTCGTCGGCGGCCCGCAGGGCGACTGCGGCCTCACGGGCCGCAAGATCATCGTCGACACCTACGGCGGCGCCTGCCCGCACGGCGGCGGCGCCTTCAGCGGCAAGGACCCGACCAAGGTCGACCGCTCGGCCGCCTATGCCGCGCGCTACGTGGCCAAGAACATCGTCGCCGCAGGCCTGGCGCGCCAGTGCCAGATCCAGGTGGCCTACGCGATCGGCGTGGCGCGCCCGATGAACGTGACCGTCTACACCGAAGGCACGGGCGTCATCCCCGACGACCAGCTGGCCAAACTGGTGCAGGAGCATTTCGACCTGCGCCCCAAGGGCATCATCCAGATGCTCGACCTGTTGCGCCCGATCTACGAGAAAACCGCCGCCTACGGCCACTTTGGCCGCGACGAGCCCGAGTTCACCTGGGAGCGCACGGACAAAGCGGCAGCCCTGCGCGCGGCGGCGGGCCTGTAAGACTGGGACGCCGCATAGCTGCTTCGGCGGCCGTGCCGCGGCAGCATCAGCCCTCTCCTACAGCCAGCCGTCCGCCCTGCCGACGGCACGTTGCCGGCGGCACGGCTACCTTGGACACCCCAGCCACCGCAGGCCTCGCCTGCCTACGTCCAAGGAGCTCCCCATGCTGAAGTACGCCATTGTTTTTGCCGTGATCTCGCTGATTGCCGGCGCGCTCGGTTTCACCGGCGTGGCCGCCGGCTCGGCGGGCATTGCCAAGATCTTGTTCATTCTGTTCCTGGCGCTGGCGGTGCTGTTCGTGGTGCTGGCGGTGCTCGGCATTGGCGCGGCGCGCAAGACCTTGAAATAGGCGCCCGCTGCCCCAGTGCAGCGCCCGGGCAGCGCGCCCGGGTCTCCCCTCCTCGCGGGTTCAGGCAGGCCGCGCCTACACTGCCTGCCTGAACCCTGAGGAAGCCCATGACCCGCATCCAGCTCCTGGCCATCGATCCGCAGAACGATTTCTGCGATCTGCCCGCCGACTGGCCCCCCACCGACCCCGCCACCGGCACGCGCATGGCGCCCGCCCTGCCCGTGGCCGGCGCGCACGCCGACATGCTGCGCCTGGCCCGCTTCATCGCCGCACAGGGCGCAGCCATCGATGCCATCACCCTCACGCTGGACTCGCACCAGCGCCACGACATCGCCCACCCCGGCTTCTGGCAGGGAGAAGCCGGCGGCGCCGTGGCGCCGTTCACCCCGATCACCGCCGCCGAGGTGCGCGCCGGCGCCTATGCGCCGCGCGATGCGGCCGCGCTGCCGCGCACGCTGGACTACCTCGACGCGCTGGAGCGCCAGGGCCGCTACACGCTGATGGTCTGGCCCGTGCACTGCGAGATCGGCAGCTGGGGCCACGGCGTGCACGCCAGCGTGCTGGCCGCCTGCGGCGACTGGCAGCTGCAGCGCCAGCGCGCCGTCCACCACGTTTTCAAGGGCATGAACCCCTGGACCGAGCACTACAGCGCGCTGCAGGCCGAGGTGCCCGACCCGGCCGACCCGGGCACGCAGCTCAACACCCGCCTGCTCGCCGCGCTGGACACGGCCGAGCTGCTGCTGGTCGCCGGCGAGGCCAGCAGCCACTGCGTGCGTGCGACCACCGAGCACCTGGTGGCGCACCTGCCCGGCGGGCGGCCCGAACGCATCGTGCTGCTGACCGACTGCATGGGCCCGGTGGCGGGCTTCGAGGCGCAGCACGCCGCCTTCCTGGACGCCATGCGCGCCCAGGGCGTGCGCCTCGCACATTCGAACGAAATCACCCTATAACGCTGACCCACACAGCGCCGACAGCTATTGAATAAATAGCACACAAGACATGCCTGCCATCCTCACCAGCCTGCTCGACACCGACCTGTACAAGTTCACCATGTGGCAGGCCATGCTGCACCGCCACCCGCAAACGCAGGCCGAGTACGAATTCGTCTGCCGCAACACGCCCCAGTACCCGCTGGCCGAGCTGCTCGACGAAGTGAACACCGAACTCGACCACCTGTGCCGCCTGCGCTTTGCGCCCGACGAGCTCAACTACCTGGCGGGGCTGCGCTTCATCCGCTCGGACTTCGTCGACTTCCTGCGCATCTTCCAGTTCCAGCGCGCCTTCATCCGCGCCACCGCCGAGGGCGATCAGCTGCGCATCGTGGTGCGCGGGCCGCAGGTGCATGTGATGGGCTTCGAGATCCATGTGCTGTCCATCGTCAACGAGCTGTACTTCCGCCGCTTCGACCCCGCCGCCGCGCTGGCCGAAGGGCGCGTGCGCCTGGAGCACAAGATCCACCAGCTGCAGGAGCTGGCCAGCGAAGTGGCGCTGGCCCACCCGTTCGAGCTGTTCGACTTCGGCGTGCGCCGGCGCTATTCGGGCGCCTGGCAACGCGAGGTCGTGCAGGCGTTCGCGCGCGAGACCGGGCAGTGGTTCAAGGGCACTTCGAACGTGCTGCTGGCGCGCGACCTGGGCCTGGTGCCGATCGGCACCATGGCGCACGAATACCTGCAGACCTACCAGGCGCTGGGCGTGCGCCTGCGCGACTTCCAGAAGGCCGCGCTCGAAGACTGGGTGCAGGAATACCGCGGCGATCTCGGCATCGCCCTGACCGACACCGTGGGCATGGACGCCTTCCTGGCCGATTTCGACCTCTACTTTGCCAAGCTGTTCGACGGCCTGCGCCACGACTCGGGCGACCCCATCGCCTGGGGCGAAAAAGCCCTGGCGCACTACGACAAGCTGCGCATCGACGCGCACACCAAGCGCCTGGTGTTCTCCGACAGCCTCGACGTGCCGCGCGCGCTGCAGCTCTACCACCACTTCGGCAACCGCACGCAGTTGGGCTTTGGCATCGGCACGCAGCTGGCCAACGACATGGGCCTGCCCCCGCTGCACATCGTGATGAAGCTCACGCACGCCAATGGCCAGCCCGTGGCCAAGCTCTCCGACAGCCCCGGCAAGCTGCTGTGCGACGACCCGACCTTCCTGGCCTACCTGCGCCAGGTGTTCAACGTCCCGGCCTGAGCACAGGCGGGAACGCCGCAGCGCAGGAGATCGCATCGCGCTTCAAAATCAGGAGCGCGGTGCGCAGCGGCGCTCTGCACTTCGGATATAAAACCACCTCAAAGCCAGAACAAATCGGCGCCAGACGCTCTCATTTTTGATAACCGGTGCCTCGCGCGGCACCGGGCAGCCCCCAGACACATGTACGACACCGCCATTTACATCGGCCGCTTCGAGCCCGTCCACAGCGGCCACCTGGCCCTGCTGCAGCGCGCGCTGGCCAGCGCGCGCCAGGCCATCGTGGTCGTCGGATCGGCCTGGCAGGTGCGCTCGCCCAAGAACCCGTTCACCTGGCAAGAGCGCGCCGAGATGCTGCGCAACGCCCTGCCCGAGGCCGACCGCGCGCGCCTGCAGGTGCTGCCGGTGCGCGACTACTACAACGAAGCGCTGTGGGTCCGGGCCGTGCAGCGCGGCGTGGCCGCGCTCGTGCCGGCCGGCGCGCGCATCGGCCTGGTCGGCCACTTCAAGGACGCCACCAGCAGCTACCTCAGCGCATTTCCGGGCTGGGAACTGATCCCCGTCGAGCGCCAGGGCAGCATCGACGCCACCACCATCCGCGACGCCTACTTCGGCGCCACGCCCGCCACCGCGGCCGACGCGCTGGCGCCGCTCGCGCAGCAGATCCCCGCCAGCACCCTCGCCGTGCTCACCGCGTTCGCGCAGCAGCCTGACTACCCGGTGCTGCAAGAGGAGTGGCGCATGCTGCGCGCCTACCACCAGGCCTGGGCGCAGGCGCCCTTCCCGCCGGTGTTCGCCACCGTCGACGCGGTCGTGCGCTGCCAGAACCATGTGCTGCTCATCCGCCGCGCCCATGCGCCCGGCAAGGGACAACTGGCCGTGCCCGGCGGCTTCATCGAACAGCGCGAAACCGTCTGGCAGTCCTGCCTGCGCGAACTGGCCGAAGAAACCCACTGCCAGCTGCCCGACGCCACCATGCGCGCTGCGTTGAAGGAGGTCGCCGTCTTCGACCACCCCGACCGCAGCCAGCGCGGGCGCACCATCACGCACGCGCACTATTTCGACCTCGGCGGTGCGCCGTTTCCGGCCGTCCAGGCGGACGACGATGCGATGCAGGTGCAGTGGGTAGCGATCGACCAACTGGCGGCGCTGGAAGAGGCGTTCTTCGAAGACCACTTCCACATGCTCGACCACTTCTTTAGCCTCACCACCCAGGCCTGAGACGGCGCAGCGCGGCCCGACCGACCAGCAGGCCCTTGAAATCGGCGCAAATGCCCTTATCATTAGCACTCAACGCCAGAGAGTGCTAACAACGCTGTCTGGCCGAAGTTTGGCGGCGCCTGAGAGGTCAGGCGCTTTTTGATGTAGCAAAACCTTTTTGAACCCAGGAGATCGCAATGAAACTTCGCCCCCTTGCTGACCGCGTGATTGTCAAGCGCATCGAAAGCGAAACCAAGACCGCATCCGGCATCTTCATCCCCGACAACGCCGCTGAAAAGCCCGACCAAGGCGAAGTGCTGGCCGTCGGCCCTGGCAAGAAGAACGACAAGGGCGAACTGGGCACGATGAGCGTCAAGGTCGGCGACCGCGTGTTGTTTGGCAAGTACAGCGGCCAGACCGTCAAGGTCGATGGCGACGAGCTGCTGGTCATGAAGGAAGACGACCTGTTCGCAGTCGTCGAAAAGTAATCCGCAAGCTATCGAATCAATAGCTACTGGCGCTTGTTTGACGGGCGCTGGACCGTATTTCACTTAAATTCAGGAGCTCCAACATGGCAGCAAAAGACGTAGTTTTCGGCGGCGAAGCCCGCGCACGCATGGTCGAAGGTGTGAACATCCTGGCCAACGCAGTCAAAGTGACCCTGGGCCCGAAAGGCCGCAACGTGGTGCTCGAGCGCTCGTTCGGCGCCCCCACGGTGACCAAGGACGGCGTGTCCGTCGCCAAGGAAATCGAACTCAAGGACAAGCTGCAGAACATGGGCGCGCAGATGGTCAAGGAAGTCGCTTCCAAGACCTCTGACAACGCTGGCGACGGCACCACCACCGCCACCGTGCTGGCCCAGGCCATCGTGCGCGAAGGCATGAAGTACGTGGCCGCCGGCATGAACCCCATGGACCTCAAGCGCGGCATCGACAAGGCCGTGACGGCCCTGGTCGCCGAGCTGAAGAAGGCCTCCAAGGCCACCACCACCTCCAAGGAAATCGCCCAGGTCGGTTCGATCTCCGCCAACTCTGACTCCAGCATCGGCGAAATCATCGCCAATGCCATGGACAAGGTCGGCAAGGAAGGCGTGATCACCGTGGAAGACGGCAAGAGCCTGGACAACGAACTCGACGTCGTCGAAGGCATGCAGTTCGACCGCGGCTACCTGTCGCCCTACTTCATCAACAACCCCGAAAAGCAAGCCGCAATTCTGGAAAACCCCTTCGTGCTGCTGTTCGACAAGAAGATCAGCAACATCCGCGACCTGCTGCCCACGCTGGAGCAGGTCGCCAAGGCCGGCCGTCCGCTGCTGATCATTGCCGAAGACGTCGAAGGCGAAGCCCTGGCGACGCTGGTCGTGAACACGATCCGCGGCATCCTGAAGGTCGTGGCCGTCAAGGCCCCGGGCTTTGGCGACCGCCGCAAGGCCATGCTGGAAGACATCGCCATCCTCACGGGTGGCAAGGTCATCGCTGAAGAAGTGGGCCTGACGCTCGAGAAGGTCACGCTGGCCGACCTGGGCCAGGCCAAGCGCGTCGAAGTGGGCAAGGAAAACACCATCATCATCGACGGCGAAGGCCAGGCCGCTGACATCGAAGCGCGCGTCAAGCAAGTGCGCGTGCAGATCGAAGAAGCCACGTCCGACTACGACCGCGAAAAGCTGCAAGAGCGCGTGGCCAAGCTGGCCGGCGGTGTGGCCGTGATCAAGGTCGGCGCTGCCACCGAAGTCGAGATGAAGGAAAAGAAGGCACGTGTCGAAGACGCCCTGCACGCCACCCGCGCTGCCGTGGAAGAAGGCATCGTGGCCGGCGGTGGCGTGGCCCTGCTGCGCGCCCGCCAAGCGGCTGGCGAGATCAAGGGTGACAACGCCGACCAGGAAGCCGGCATCAAGCTGGTGCTCAAGGCCATCGAAGCGCCCCTGCGCGAAATCGTCGCCAACGCCGGTGGCGAGCCCTCGGTGGTGGTCAACGCCATCCTGGCTGGCAAGGGCAACTACGGCTTCAACGCTGCCAACGACACCTACGGCGACATGATCGAGATGGGCATTCTGGACCCGACCAAGGTCACGCGCACCGCACTGCAGAACGCCGCTTCGGTGTCCTCGCTGATGCTGACGACCGAGTGCATGGTCGCCGAATCGCCCAAGGATGAGTCCGCCGGCGGCGGCATGCCCGACATGGGTGGCATGGGCGGCATGGGTGGCATGGGCATGTAATCGCCATCGGGCGGGGCTGGCCCCGCCCCGAGGCGCCCGCCTCACCTTTCCAAAAAGCCCGCAGGCCTCACCGCCTGCGGGCTTTTTTCATTGGATTGCTACATGGTTCATAGCGTGCTGCGCTTTATCCATCAGTGCCAGAGCCACTTTGGATGCATAAAACTGGCCTCAGGCAAAGCGCCCGCACCCTGGCGCGCCCGTTAAGCCATTCTTCATGCCCGCCCCGCACCATGGCGGCATGCACACACCTCCCCGCCCCTTCCTCGCCGCCCGGACCGCGCTGCTGGCGCTGGCCTGCACCCTGCCCCTGGCACATGCCGCCGACACCACCGCGGCCTTGCAGATGCAGCGCTGGAGCGATGCCTCCGGCGCCCCGGTCAGTGCCGAACGCGGCCGCGTGTTCTTCACCAGCCGCCATGGCGGCGAATGGTCGTGCGCGTCCTGCCACGGCAACCCGCCCACCGCACCCGCACGCCACGCCTCCACGGGCAAAGCCATTGCTCCGCTGGCGCCCGCGTTCAATCCCGAACGCTTCACCGACAGCGCCAAGGCCGACAAGTGGTTTCGCCGCAACTGCAAGGACGTGCTGAAGCGCGAGTGCACGGCGGCCGAAAAAGCCGACGTGCTGGCCTGGCTGCTGCAATTCAACGCCAAGGACAGGCCATGACCCGCTTCCCCCCTTCCCGCCGCGCGCCCACTGCCCGGCGCGCCACCGTCTTCGTGGCCCTGGCCTGCGCGCTGCCCGCCGCCTTTGCCGACAGCCGCGAGATGCCCACCAAAGCCATGTTGCCGGCCTACCAGCAGGATTGCGCCTCTTGCCACATGGCTTACCCGCCGGGGATGCTGCCCGTCCGTTCGTGGGATCGCATGATGAAGGGCCTGGACCAACACTACGGCACCGACGCCTCGCTCGACCCGGCCCTGGTGCGCAAGATCAACACCTGGCTGCAGGCCCACGCCGGCACATACAAGCGCGTGCGCGAAGAGCCGCCGCAGGACCGCATCACCCGCTCGGCCTGGTTCGAGCGCAAGCACCGCGAGGTAGCGCCCGCCGTGTGGCAGCGCGCCGCCGTCGGCAGCCGCGCCCATTGCATGGCCTGCCACACCCGCGCCGACCAGGGCGACTTTGACGACGACCGCGTTCGCATCCCGAAGTGAGTACCACCATGGCCACCGACACCCTTTCCCCATCGTCTTCCGCTGCTGCTGCCACCCGGCCACCCAGCCGGCGCGTGACCGATGCCAGCACGCGCATGCTGCACTGGCTGATCGCCTTCAGCTTCATGGGCGCCTACCTCACGGCCGATGGCGAGCGCTGGCGTTTGGTGCATGTCACGCTGGGCTACACGCTGGCGGGGCTGGTGGTGGCGCGCCTGTTGTGGGGGTTTCTGGGGCCACGCCAGGTGCGGCTGTCGGTGCTGTGGCGCCGCCTCAAGGGCTGGCCGGCGTGGCTGAAGTCCCTGGCCACCGTGCGCTCGCCCGGTGCGTTGCAAGCGGCCTGGAAGCCGGGGCAGAACCTGCTGATGGTGCTGGCTATCGCGCTGATCCTCGCGCTGGTGCTGCCGCTCACGCTCAGCGGCTACGCCGTGTGGGACGAATGGGGCGGCGAATGGCTGGAGGACGTGCACGAATTCTTCGGCAACGCCCTGCTGGCGGTGGTGCTGGCGCACATCGGCCTGATCGCGCTGCTGAGCGCACTGCGGCGCAAGAACCTGGCGCGGCCCATGCTCACGGGCCGCGTGCCCGGCACCGGCCCCAATCTGCCCGAACGCAACCACGCGGTTCTGGCAGCGCTGGTGCTGGCCTGCGTGCTGGTCTTCTGGGCCTGGCAGTGGCAGGCGGCGCCGCCAGCGCCGGCGCAGGACGCCGCGCACTGGAGCGAGAATCACCGACACGATGGCGACGACGACTGACTGAAAGGCACGCATGCGCATCCTGCTGGCCGAAGACGACGAACTGCTGGGCTCGGGCATCCGCGCCGGGCTGGCGCAGCACGGCTTTGCGGTGGACTGGGTGCGCGACGGCATGGCGGCAGAGCGCGAGCTGGCCACGGGCGCCTACCAGGCCTGCGTGCTCGACCTGGGCCTGCCGCGCCAGGACGGCATGGATGTGCTGCGCCAGGCGCGCGCACGCCGCATTGCCACGCCCGTGCTGGTGCTGACGGCGCGCGACGCCGTGCCGGCGCGCATTGCCGGGCTGGACGCGGGCGCCGACGACTACCTTGTCAAACCCATCGATTTGCACGAACTGGCCGCGCGCCTGCGCGCGCTGGTGCGGCGCGCCCACGGCCAGAGCGAGGGGCGCCTGGCGGCCGGCAACGTCGAGCTCGACCCCGCCGCGCACCGGGTGTGGCAGGGCGGCGCACCGGTCGATCTGTCGAACCGCGAATACGACCTGTTGCACGCACTGCTGCTGAACGCCGGGCGCGTGCTCTCGCGCGAGCAGCTCGAGCAGCGCCTGTACCAGTGGGGCAGCGAGATCAACAGCAACGCCGTCGAAGTGCACATCTACCACCTGCGGCGCAAGCTGGGCATGGCGCTGATCGAGACCGTGCGCGGCATTGGCTACCGCATCGGACACGCTGCCCCATGAACGGCCTGCCCGCTACCCGAGCACCGCGCTCGCTGCAAACGCGGCTGCTGTTGGCGGTGCTGGCGCTGGTGCTGCTGGCCTGGGCCAGTGCCGCCGCCCTCACCTGGCACGAGGCCGAGGACGAGGTGGGAGAACTGCTCGACGCCCATCTGGCGCAGACCGCCGCCCTGCTGCGCCTGCAGCCGCTGGACGCGCTGGACGACGACCAGCTCAACGAAGCCTCTGAGCTGGACAAGCACCAGCACCATGTGGTGTTCCAGCTCTGGCACGACGGCCAGCTGCTGGCGCGCTCGAAAAGCGCCCCCGCCGAGCCCCTGACCGAGCGGCGCAAGCGGGGTTTTGCCGACAGCGAGGTCGCAGGCCACGCCTGGCGCGTGTTCGTTACCCCAGGCCGGGAAAGCGATGTGCGCATCCTCGTGGGCGAACAGCACTCGGTGCGCCAGGACATCGTGCTGGCCAGCGTCAAGGGCATGCTCAAGCCCCTGGCGTGGGCGCTGCCGCTGCTGGCGCTGGGCATCTGGTGGGTCGTGCGCGGCCTGGTACGCCCGCTGCGCCAACTGGGCGGGGCCGTGGCGCAGCGCCAGCCGCAGTCGCTGACGCCGCTGCCCACGGCCGGCGTGCCCCCCGAAGTGCTGCCGCTGGTGGCGGCACTCAACGCCCTGTTCGAGCGCATGGCGGAGCTGCTGGCGGCCGAGCGGCAGTTCACTGCCGATGCCGCGCACGAGCTGCGCACCCCCATTGCCGGCATCCGCATGCAGGCCCAGGTGGCCCAGGGCGCCACGCAGGACGCCGAGCGCGCCCAGGCGCTGGCGGCCACGGTGCGCGGCTGCGACCGCGCCACGCGCCTGGTCGAGCAACTGCTGCAGCTGGCCCGGCTGGACGCCGATGCCGAGGCCACCGACCCCGCCGTCCCGCCCACCGACCTCGCCGAGGTGGCGCGCACGCTTGCGGGCGAGCTGGCCGGCACGGCCGAGTCACGCGGGCAGCGGTTGGCGCTGGACCTCGCTGGCCCCACGCCGGTGCCGCTGGCCGAGCCCCTGGCGCGCGTGCTGCTGCGCAACCTGCTCGACAACGCGCTGCGCTACAGCGCCGACGGCGCGCAGGTGCAGCTCCACATCGGCCCGGCCACGCCGGGTGGCGCGGCGCAGCTGTGCGTGCAGGACAGCGGCCCCGGTCTGCCCGACGCCGACATCGCCCGCCTGGGCGAGCGCTTCTTTCGCGTGCTGGGCACCGGCCAGAGCGGCAGCGGCCTGGGCTGGTCGATCGTCCAGCGCATCGCGCGGCTGCACGGCCTGCGCGTGCAGGTGGACCGCAGCCCGGCACTGGGCGGGCTGCGCGTGGCCATCACCTGGCCCTGATCCTGCGGTGCCTACTGCGGCCCCGGCCCGGCGTGCAGGCGCCGCAGCAGGCCGGCCGTGGCGCCGTCCAGCCCGGTGGCGTCACCTGTCGCCAGGCGCGGCTCGATGTTGGCGGCCAGCTGCTTGCCCAGCTCCACGCCCCACTGGTCAAAGCTGTTGATGCCCCAGATGGAGCCGGCCACGAACACACGGTGCTCGTAGAGCGCGATCAGTGCGCCGAGCGACGCCGGATCGAGCTGCTCGAGCAGCAGCACGGTGCTGGGCCGGTTGCCGCTGAAATGGCGGTGGCCGCAGGCGCTCGCGCGCCCGAGCATCAGCGCCTTGGCCTGCGCCAGGGCGTTGGCCACCAGGCGCGGGTGCTGCTCGGGCAGGTCGCGCCCGCCGCGGCGCAGTACGATGAACTCGACCGGAATCACGTCCGGCCCCTGGTGCAGCATCTGGAAGAACGCGTGCTGCCCGTTGGTGCCGGGCTCGCCCCAGACCACGGGCGCGGTGGCATAGGGCAAGGCGCGGCCCTGCCAGTCCACGCCCTTGCCGTTGCTCTCCATCTCCAGCTGCTGCAGGTAGGCCGAGAGGCGCCGCAGGCCGTGGCTGTAGGGCGCGATGCAGCGGCTCGTGAAGCCGTGGAAGTTGCGGTACCAGACGTCGAGCAGACCCAGGCGCACCGGCAGGTTGCGCTCCAGCGGTGCACTGCGGAAATGTTCGTCCATCGCGTGCGCGCCGGCCAGCAGCTGGCGAAACGCCGGTGCGCCCACGGCGATGGCGATTGGCAGGCCGATGGCCGACCACAGCGAATAGCGCCCGCCCACCCAGTCCCAGAAGCCGAAGGTGGTCGCAATGCCGAAGTCGCGTGCGGCTGCGATGTTGGTCGTGAGCGCGGCGAAGTGGCGCGCCAGCGGCACGGGCGCGTCGGCGTCCAGGCTGCCGCCGTGCGCCAGGAACCAGTCGCGCGCGGCATGGGCGTTGACCATGGTCTCGGCGGTGGTGAAGGTCTTCGACGCGATCAGGAACAGCGTGCGTTCGGGCCGGAGCTGGCGCAGCAGGCAGCCCAGCTCCATGCCGTCGACGTTGGAGACAAAGTGCACGCGCTGGCCCTGGCGCCACAGGTCTTCCAGCGCCGTTACCACCATGGCCGGGCCCAGGCCCGAGCCGCCGATGCCGATGCTGACGATGTCGGTGATCTGCGCATCGGCGCGCACGCTTTCCGCATAGGCCAGCATGGCCTGCAGCGTGGCCTGCACCTCGCGGTTCGCGCAAGCTATGAAATCAGTAGCTATTGGCGCTTGATGGGCGGTCGCTGGAGCCGGATTTCGCAACAAATGGTGCAGCACCGCGCGCTCTTCGGTGGTGTTGATCGCCTGGCCGGCCCACATGGCGTCGCGGTGCTGTTCGAGGCCACATTCGCGCGCCAGCGCGAGCAGCAGGCGCTCGGTGGCGGCATCGACGCGGTTGCGCGAGAGGTCGGCAAAGACGTGCGGTGCCTCCTGGCTGAGCGCGCCAAAGCGGCCGGGATCGGCGGCAAAGGCCGCGCGCATGTCGAAGCCGCGGCCCACGCGGTCGAAATGCGCGTGCAGCGCGCCCCAGGCGCGCGTCTGGTCACAGCGGGCGCGCTGGCCGGTCAAGGGGGCGGGGCCGTGCGCTGTCATTCAGGCGGCGAGCATGAGCTGCTCGAGCTTGAGGGCATCGGCGGCAAAGGCGCGGATGCCCTCGGCCAGCTTCTCCGTGGCCATGGCATCGTGGTTGAGCGCGTAGCGAAATCCGGCCTCGTCGTAGTTCACGGCCGGCAGGTCCAGGGCCCGGGCTGCGCCCGTATCGAGCGCGCGCGCCAGCGGCGCCTCGGCGGTGGCCAGCTGCGCCAGCAAATCGGGCGCAATCGTCAGCAGGTCGCAGCCCGCCAGCGCAGTGATCTGGCCGACATTGCGGAAGCTCGCGCCCATCACTTCGGTGGCGATGCCGAAGTGCTTGTAGTGGTTGAAGATGGCGCGCACCGATTGCACGCCGGGGTCGTTGGCACCGGCCATGGCGCCTTCGTCCCAAGCCGCGCCGGCCTGCTTTTTGTACCAGTCGTAGATGCGGCCGACAAACGGCGAGATCAGTTGCACCTTGGCCTGGCCGCAGGCCACGGCCTGCGCGAACGAAAACAGCAGCGTGAGGTTGGTGTGGATGCCGCGCTGTTCGAGCTGGCGCGCCGCCTCGATGCCCTCCCAGGTCGCGGCCACCTTGATGAGCACGCGGTCGATGTGCACGCCCTCGGCCTGGTACAGCCCGATGATGCGCTCGGCGCGCGCCACGGTGGCGCTGGTGTCGAAGCTCAGGCGCGCATCGACCTCGGTGGAGACGCGGCCCGGGATGATGGACAGGATCTCGCAGCCAAAGCGCACCAGCAGGCGGTCCATGACTTCGCCCAGGTCGCGGCCGCGCCACTTGGCCACGGTGTCCTGCAGGAGTGGCGCGTAGTCGGGCTTTTGCACGGCCTTGAGGATCAGCGAGGGGTTGGTGGTTGCGTCCTGCGGGCGAAACTGGGCCAACTGGCGAAAGTCGCCGGTGTCGGCCACCACGATGGTGAACTGTTTGAGTGCGTCGAGCTGGTTCATGGCAACAAATCCTGGAATCCGGGCAAAGCCCTGGCGACGGGCCGGGGCGGCATGAGAACGTGTCTACGTTCTCGCAGTCTCCAGTGTATTCGGCCGGCCGCCGCACCTGCGCAGCACCGGGCGCCGATGAACCCCGGTTACATTGCGGTGACTCTTTTGTTCACTTCCTGTTCTTGCCTTGCCATGAGCTTCGATCTGGTTTTGTTGGGTGGCACCGGTGACCTGGCCTGGCGCAAGCTGCTGCCGGCGCTGTTCCAGGCGTTTCGCCACGGCTCCTTGCCCGCGGACGGGCGCATCGTCGGCGTGGCGCGCGAAGCGCTCGACGACGCCGCCTACCGCGCCTGGGTGGCGCAGCGCCTGGGCGGCGTCGAGGGCGACAAGCGCCCCAGCCCGGACGAGTTCGCACGCTTTTCGGCGCTGCTGCACTACGTGCGCGCCGACCTGTCGAACCCCGCCGACTACGCCGCGCTGGCAGCACGCCTACGCCAACGCGAAGCGCAGGCGGTGGTGCTGTACCTGGCGACTGCCCCGGCGCTGTTTGCCACCGTGGCCGAGCAGCTGGGTGCCGCTGGCCTCGCTACGCCGCGCACCCGCATCGTGCTCGAAAAGCCCCTGGGCCACGATCTGGCCAGCAACCGCGCCATCAACGCCACGGTGCTGCGCCACTTTGCCGAGCACCAGGTGTTCCGCATCGACCACTACCTGGGCAAGCCCTCGGTGCAGAACCTGCTCGCGCTGCGCTTTGGCAACGCCTTGTTCGAACCGCTGTGGCGGCGCGAGACCATTGCCAACATCCAGATCACCATGGCCGAGACGCTGGGCGTGGAAAAGCGCGGCAGCTTCTACGACGGCACGGGCGCGCTGCGCGACATGGTGCAAAACCACGCGCTGCAGCTGCTGTGCGCGATCGGCATGGAGCCGCCCGCGAACGCCGGCGCCGACGCCATCCGCGACGAAAAACTCAAGGTGCTGCGCTCGCTGCGCCCCTGGACCCCCGACACCCTGGCACGCGACGTGGTGCGCGGCCAGTACGGCGCCGGCCAGATCAATGGCGAGCGTGTGGCCGGCTACCGCGACGAGAGCGGCGTGGACCCGGCCAGCCGCACCGAAACCTTTGTGGCGCTGCGCACCGAAATCAATAACTGGCGCTGGGCCGGCGTGCCCTTTTACCTGCGCACCGGCAAGCGCCTGGCGGCGCGCGAGGCCTTCATCGTGGTCAACTTCCGGCCCACGCCGCACGCCATCTTCCGCACCCCGGCGGACGGCGCCAACCGCCTGGTGATCCACCTGCAGCCGCGCGACGGCCTGGACCTGCACCTGTTTGCCGCCGCGCAGGCGCCGCGCGGGCCGGCCGCGCAGCACCCGCTGCCGTTGCAGCCGGCGCAGAGCACGTCGGCACCGCTGTCGCCGGTGTCGCTGAACATGGACTTCGACCAGCGCTTTGGCACCGAGCGCGTCGGTGCCTACGAGCGCCTGCTGCTCGACGTGCTGGCCGGGCGGCTGAACCTGTTTGTGCGCAGCGACGAGCAGGAAGCGGCCTGGGCGTGGGTCGAACCCATCCTGCACGCCTGGCAGCACGCCGAGGACGGGCCGCGCCACTACGCCGCCGGCACCTGGGGCCCGAGCGCGGCGAGCGCGCTGGTCGCACGCGACGCGCAGTGCTGGACCGAGGAATGCTAGCGACGTGTCGAAGGTGTCGGCGGCGACCGCGCTGATCCCCGCCCCGTCCGCTGCGCTTTTCACCTGCACTCTCTGCCTTTCACACCATGCTCGACCGCATCGCCGCATCCCTTTCCTCCCTGGCCCCGGCCGAGCAGCGCGTGGGCCGCCTCGTGCTGGCGGACGCGCGCGCATTCGCCCGCCTTCCGGTGCGCGAATTGGCCGCGCGCTCGCAGGTCAGCAAACCCACCGTGGTGCGCTTTTGCCGCAGCATGGGCTATGACGGCCTGGCCGACTTCAAGCTCAAGCTGGCCGGCAGCGTCAGCGAGGGCGTGCCCTTCATCCACCGCAGCGTGGACGCCGACGACAAGACCAGCGACGTGATGGTCAAGGTGGTCGACAACGCGGTGGCCGCCTTCCTGCAGTACCGCAACGCCGCCAGCACCGTCGCCATCGAGCGCGCGGCCAGCGCCATCGCCGCCACCTGGCAGACCGGGCGGCGCATCGAGTTCTATGGCGCGGGCAATTCGGGCATCGTGGCGCAGGACGCGCAGCACAAGTTCTTCCGCCTCGGCGTGATCAGCCTGGCCACCAGCGACGGCCACATGCAGGTCATGAGCGCGACGCTGCTGGGCCCGGGCGACTGCGCAGTGATCATCTCCAACTCGGGCCGCACGCGCGACCTGATGGACGCGGCCGACATCGCGCGCAAGAACGGCGCCACCACCATCGCCATCACCGCCAGCGGCTCGCCCCTGGCGGCCGCGTGCGCCATCCACCTGGCCGCCGACCACCCCGAGGGCTACGACCGCTACAGTCCCATGGTCTCGCGCCTGCTGCACCTGCTCGTCATCGACGTGCTGGCCACCTGCGTGGCGCTGCGCATCGGGCCGCCGCTGCAGCCCATCCTGCAGCAGATGAAGGACAACCTGCGCGCCAAGCGCTATACCTGAGGGCCGGCGCTGCGCGCGCCGAGGATCGCCTCGATCCGCTGGGCCGCCCGCTGCAGCGCGGGAAGACAGTCGCGCACCAGGTCCTTGCGCGTGCGCCGTCCCAGCACCATGCTCAGGCCCAGCGCGGCCACCACCCGGGACTGGCTGTCGCGCAGCGGCACGGAGAGGCCGCCAAAGCCGTCGGCCATTTCGCTGTCGAGCACGCAGTACCCGTCCTTGCCCGCGCGCTGGAGGATGGCCTGGAGCGCGGCGGGATCGGTCGTGGTCGCCGGCGTGAGCGGCAGCAGGCTGGCCCGGCCGAAATAGGCCGACAGGGCGGGCCCGTCGAGCGCGGCGAGCAAGACACGCCCCATCGAGTGCGCATAGGCGGGCAGCTGCCGCCCCACGCCCAGATCGACCCGCAGCAGCTTGCGCGGCTCCTCGCGCGCCAGCAGCACCACGGCGTCCTGGTCCAGCACCCCGAGCGAGCAGGTTTCCTGCAGCTCCTGTGCCAGCGCCTGCATCACCGGCTGCGCCAGCACCGGCAGGCTCATGGAGGCGAAATACGCATGGCCCAGCTCCAGCACGCGGGGCGTGATGGAAAAGCGGCGCGCATCCTGCGCCACATACCCATGGTGCTGCAGCGTCAGCAGCAGGCGGCGCGCGGCGGCGCGCGTGACCCCCAGTTCCTCGGCCACCTGCTGCATCGTCATGGCGGGCACGCCCTGGCCAAACAGGCGCAAGAGCGCCAGCCCGTTCGACAAGGCGTCCAGCAGCTCCGGCTCTTTCTTGGCCGACTCTTCGCAGGCAGCAGTGGCAGGCATTTCCAACCTCGTTCAAGGGCAAGCCGGGGATTGTAGGAGCCGCCTGGCGCTTGCGTCGTCTGCCAATGCGGCTTAGGATTACTCAATTGGCGAACATTTGTTCGCTAAACAGCATTCTCACCTATTGCTCAATCCGTTCACAATGAGAATCATCTGCGCAGACCAGGCCGCGGCCCTCGTCCCTTCCGGCGCCACGGTGGCCTGCGCAGGCTTTGTCGGCGCGGGCCATGCCGAGGCCATCACCTCGGCGCTCGAGCGCCGTTTCCGCGCGAGTGCCCAGCCGCGCGACCTGACGCTGGTCTATTCCGCCGGACAGGGCGACCGCGGCCTGCGCGGCGTCAACCATTTCGGCCAGCCGGGCATGACCCGGGTGGTCTGCGGCGGGCACTGGCGCTCGGCCCCGCGCCTGGCCACCCTGGCACTGCAAGAGCAATGCGAGGGCTACAACCTGCCCCAGGGCGTCATCAGCCACCTGTACCGCGCCATCGCCGGCGGCAAGCCGGGGGTGTTGACGCCCATCGGCCTGCACACCTTTGTGGACCCGCGCACCCACCTGGACGCGCGCTACCACGGCGGCGCCATCAACCAGTCGGCGGCCCACGCCGTCGCCGAAGGGCGATCGCAGTGGGTCGAGGCGCTGGAGTTCCGGGGCGCGGAATACCTCTTCTACCCCGCGTTCCCCATCCACTGCGCGCTGATACGCGCGACGGCGGCCGATGCGCGCGGCAACCTGAGCACGCACGGCGAGGCCTTCCACCACGAACTGCTGGCCATCGCCCAGGCCGCGCGCAACAGCGGTGGCATCGTCATCGCGCAGGTGAAGAACTTGGTCGAGTGCCACGAACTCCTGCACGCCATCCATGTCCCGGGCATCCTGGTGGACTACGTGGTGGTCTGCGACGACCCGGCGCACCACCAGATGACGTTCTCGGAGAACTTCAATGCCGCCTACACCCAGCCCTGGCGCGGAAAGCGGGTCCAGGCGGCCCCGCAGGCACCCGGCGCGGCCGCGCCGCTGGACGCCCGCACCATCGTCCAGCGGCGCGCCGTGCTGGAACTGCAGCGGCTGCAGCCGCGCGTGGTGAACCTGGGCGTCGGCATGCCCGCGGCCGTGGGCGCGCTGGCGCAGCAGGCCGGGCTGTCGGGCTTCACGCTCACCGTCGAGGCCGGGCCCGTGGGTGGCACGCCGGCCGATGGCCTGAGCTTCGGCGCGTCCGCCCACCCCGAGGCGGTCATCGACCAGCCGGCGCAGTTCGACTTCTACGAGGGCGGCGGCATCGACCTGTCGATCCTCGGGCTGGCCGAGCTCGATCCCCAGGGCAACGTGAACGTCAGCAAGTTCGGCGAAGCGGGCGAGGCATCGATCGCGGGCGTGGGCGGCTTCATCAACATCACCCAAAGCGCCAAGGCCCTGGTCTTCATGGGCACCCTCACCACCGGCGGCCTGCAGGTCGCGGTCGAGGACGGGGCCCTGCGCATCGTGCAGGAAGGGCGGGTGCGCAAGCTCGTCGACCAGGTGTCGCACCTGAGTTTCAACGGCCCCTACACCGCCAGCCGCGGCACGCCCGTCCTCTACATCACCGAGCGCGCGGTGTTCGAGATGCGGCCCAACGCCCAGGGCGAGCAGCGCCTGACCGTCGTCGAGCTGGCGCCCGGCATCGACCTGCAGCGCGATGTGCTGGCGCAGTGCGCCGGCCCGCTGGAGGTGGCGCCCGACCTGCGCAGCATGGACCCCAGCATTTTCCGGACCGGGCCTTGGTGCCCGACCCATCCACCGGTGGCGGCCGATTGAGCCACACCGCTAGCAACCCCGAGAGGAGACCATGAAAAGCACCCCTACCCACCGCAGCACCGCCGCCCGCCGCCACGTCTTGAGCGGCCTGGCCGCGGCCCTGGCACTGCCCTTGTTCGCCGGCCAGGCCATGGCCCAGAGCTACCCGAACCAGCCCATCAAGCTGATCGTCTCCTTCCCTCCGGGCGGGCCGACCGACACGGCGGCGCGCATCATCGGACAGAAGATGAGCGAGGGCCTGCAGCAGCCTGTGATCGTCGAGAACCGGGCCGGCGCCTCGGGCATGCTCGGCACCGAGGTCGCGGCGAAGAGCCCCGCCGACGGCTACACGCTCGTCATGCTGGCATCGCCCACCCTGCTGGCCAACCACCTCTACGAGCAGAAAAAGTACGACCTGTTCAAGGACTTCACGCCGATCGGCACGGCCTACGACCTGCCCATCGTCATGGTGGTCAACCCGCAGGTGATGCCCGATGTGACGGGCCTGCAGCAGCTCGTGGCCAAGGCCAAGGCCCAGCCCGGCAAGCTCAACTACACCAGCGCGGGCAACGCCAGCTTCGGCCACCTGTCGACGGAACTGCTCAAGAACCAGGGGCAATTCGACATCCAGCACATCTCGTACCGCGGCAGTGCGCCGGCCATCACCGACCTGCTCGGCGGCCAGGTGCCGATGATGTTCTCGGACATGATTGCCGCCCTGCCCCACATCAAGGCCGGCAAGCTGCGCGCCATTGCCGTGGGCTCTTCGAGCCGCGTGGTCTTCACGCCCGAGGTCAAGACCGTGGCCGAGCAGGGCTTCCCTGGCTTTGAAGCGGTCGCCTGGGGCGGACTGCTCGCCCCGCGCTCCACCCCTGCCGATATCGTGGCGCGCCTGGGCCTGGAGTTGCAGAAGGCGCTGGCCGACAAGACCGTGCAGGAAAAGCTCCAGCAGGCCGGCACCACGGCCGCCTACGCTCCTCCTGCCGGCATGACGAGCCGCATGCAAAAGGATTTCGAGAAGTGGGGCAAGGTCATCCGCGACAACGGCATCCGCAGCAACTGAAGCTGAACGCAGAAGGCCGCAGCCATCGGCTGCGGCCTTCCAAGGTCGTGCAGCTGCGCCTGCAGCTGCACCGCGCTCAGTCCAGCTTCACGCCGGCGTCGCGGATCACCTTCCCCCATTTGGTGGTTTCCGACGCCAGGAAAGCATCGCACGCCTCGGGCGTGGTGCCTTCAGCGAACGTGCCCATGGCTTCGAGCTTGGCGCGCGTCTCGTCGCTGTGGATGATCTGGTTGACCGCTTCCGACACGCGCTTGACGATCTCGCGCGGTGTGCCGGCTGGCGCGATCATGCTGGCCCAGGTGCTGCCCAGCATGCCGGGCATGCCCTGCTCCACGAAGGTGGGCACATCGGGCAGGATCGGCAGGCGCTTCTCGCTGGCCACGCCTATGAGGCGGATGCGGCCCGCCTTGGCGGGCTGGATCAGGTTCGGCGGCGGGTCCAGGAATAGCGGCACCTGCCCGCCCATCAGGTCGGTCAGCGCGGGCGTGGAGCCCCGGTACGGGATGTGCACCATGTAGGTCTTGGTCAGCGTCTTGAACAGCTCGCTGGTCAGGTGCGCGGCCGAGCCGCTGCCCGAGGACGCGAAACTCACCTTGCCAGGGTGGGCCTTGGCGTAGGCCACCAATTCCTGGGTGTTCTTGAACGGCGCGTTGGGGGCCACCGCAGCCACCAGCGGCGACACCCCGAGCAGCGAGACGCCCACTAGGTCCTTGCGCGGGTCGTAGGGCAGCTTGGGGTAGAGGGTGGTGTTGGCGGTGAAGGCCGGGATCACGACGCCGAAGGTGTGCCCGTCGGGCGCCGCCTTGGCGACCGCATCGACGCCGATGATGCTGTTGGCACCGGGCTTGTTGTCGATCACCACCGGCTGGCCCAGCTGCTTTTGCAGGCCCACCTGCAGCAGGCGCGCCATCTGGTCGGTGAAGCCGCCCGCCGTGTAGGGCACGACGATCTTGATCGGTTTGCTCGGCCAAGCCGCCTGTGCCAGCGCTGGCAGGGCCGCGCTGGCCAGTCCGGCGGTGGCGGCCTGCATGAGGGTGCGGCGGGAAAGGGGAAGGGCCATGGGTTTTGTCTCCGGTTATTTTTGAATAAAAAATGGCTCTGGCGCTTACCAGCTATGCGTTTACAGCTCTCATATCGGTAGCGCCAGAGACGCTCAAAGGGCCTTGACCAATTCCGGCACGGCCGCAAACAGGTCGGCCTCGAGCCCGTAGTCGGCGACCGAGAAGATCGGCGCCTCGGGGTCCTTGTTGATCGCCACGATCACCTTCGAGTCCTTCAT
>NZ_MWOM01000105.1:6481-7851 GCF_012931925.1 Acidovorax sp. SRB_24 | reverse complement strand
TAGGGCCAGGAGCCGTTGTCGTTGAGGCGGTTGGCCTGCTGCAGCTTGTCGAACATGCTGACGAAGCCCTGCGGCGCAAAGCCGGCCGGCGCCATCAGGCCGTAGCCGATGCGGTCGGCCTCGCGCTCCATGTCGCGCGAGAAATTGAGCTGGTTCTGCATCGCCACGGCCTGCCCGCCCACCACCAGGGCCTGCGCGGCGTTCGGGCTCTTGCTGGCGGCCAATGCGCCCAGCACCATGGCGCCCAGCATCCAGGGCGTCTGGCGGCTTTGCTGCGACATCAGGCGCGAGATGTGGCGCTGCGTGACGTGGCTGAGCTCGTGTGCCAGCACCGAGGCGAGCTCGTCGCGGCTGGTGACCACGCCGATCAGGCCCAGGTGCACGCCGAGGTAGCCGCCGGGCAGCGCGAACGCGTTCACCGTGCGGTCGCGCCCGAGCAGCACCTCCCATGCAAAGCGCTCGTCGATTTCGGGCGAGAGCTCGCCGCGCGTGCGCGCCGCGTCCAGCAGCGACAGCCACAGGCCCTGCACATACTCGACCAGCACCGGGTCGTCGATGTAGTCGGGGTCGCGGTAAAGCTCGCGGATGATGCGGTCGCCGAGCCGGCGCTCGGCGCTCACGGTCATGTCGCCGCCGTCGCCGAGCGTGGGCAGGCTGGCCTGGGCGCGCGCGGGCACCGGCAGCAGCGCGCCAGATGCTATCAATAAAGAAGCTGCTAGGACAGATGCAGCAAGGGCCAGAGGCCATTTCGGCCTGAAACGTGACGGGGCCATGGCGGCGTCGGACCCAAGACCATTCGGTGTGCGCTGGTGTGTCGGCATGAACGTATGATGCCCCGTCCCCCGAATGTTTCCCCACCGATTCACCCGGTTACCACCCCATGTCTGCACTCACCCACTTTGACGCCCAGGGCCAGGCCCACATGGTCGACGTCGCCGCCAAGGCCGCCACCCACCGCACCGCCGTCGCCAGCGGCCGCATCGAGATGCTGCCCGCCACCCTGGCGCTGATCGAGGCCGGCACCGCCAAGAAAGGCGACGTGCTCGGCATCGCCCGCATCGCCGGCATCCAGGGCGCCAAGAAGACCAGCGACCTGATCCCGCTGTGCCACCCGCTCGCGCTGACCCGCGTCGCTATTGAATTCGAGGCTGCCAGCGCACGCCAGCCGGGCGCGACAGGCATATTGTGTACAGCCACGGTGGAAACCGTCGGCCCCACCGGCGTGGAAATGGAAGCCCTCACGGCCGTGCAGGTCGCCCTGCTCACCATCTACGACATGTGCAAGGCCGTGGACCGCGGCATGTCGATCCACGGCGTGCGCGTCGAAGAAAAGCACGGGGGCAAGTCGGGCAGCTATGTGGCGCAGTGAG
>NZ_MWOM01000105.1:0-6401 GCF_012931925.1 Acidovorax sp. SRB_24 | reverse complement strand
GCCGCCGGAATCTGTTTCTCACACCCTCAGCCTACCCACCATGAGCGCATTTCTTGAAGAACGCGTGCTATCGGTCCACCACTGGACCGACCGGCTTTTCAGCTTCACCACCACCCGCGACACCGCGCTGCGGTTCTCCAACGGCCACTTCACGATGATCGGCCTGAAGGTCAACGACAAGCCGTTGCTGCGCGCCTACAGCATCGTCAGCGCCAACTACGAGGAACACCTCGAATTCCTCAGCATCAAGGTGCCCGACGGCCCGCTCACCTCCAAGCTGCAGCACATCCAGGTGGGCGACACCATCGTCGTCGGCAAGAAGCCCACGGGCACGCTGCTGATCGACTATCTGCTGCCCGGCAAACGCCTGTACATGCTGTCCACCGGCACGGGCCTGGCGCCGTTCCTGAGCGTAATCCGCGACCCCGAGACCTATGAGAAGTTCGAGGAAGTGGTGCTGGTGCATGGCGTGCGCCACGCCAACGAACTGGCCTACCACGACTACCTGACGCAGGAGCTGCCCCAGCACGAGCTGCTCGGCGAGATGGTCACGGCCCAGCTCAAGTACTACCCGACGGTGACGCGCGAGCCGTTCCGCCACCAGGGCCGCATCACCGACCTGATCAAGAGCGGCAAGCTGTTTGCCGACCTGGGCCTGCCGCCGCTCGACCCGGTCACCGACCGCGTGATGCTCTGCGGCAGCCCCGAGATGCTGCACGACCTCAAGCACCTGCTCGAGCATGCCGACTTCGAGGAAGGCAACACCACGCGCCCAGGCGACTTCGTGATCGAGCGCGCGTTCGTCGAGAAATAAGACGGCCGCTGCGGGCGCCGGTGCCTGCGCGGCGCCGGTGCGGCCCGCGCGACTGAGCGTCTTTTGGGCTCCAAACGCTTGGTGGACAAGCGCCAGCAGCTATCAAACCAGAAGCACAGAACCCGTCAGGTTCCGCCCACGTACGGGTTGCTGGCGCGCTCGCGCCCGAACGTGCTCTCGGGGCCGTGGCCCGGAATGAACACCGTGGCGTCGCCCATCGGCCACAGGCGGCCGGTGATGCTGTCGATCAGCTGCTGGTGGTTGCCCTGCGGAAAATCGGTGCGGCCGATGCTGCCGGCAAACAGCACGTCGCCGACAAACGCGCGCCCGGTCTGTGGCGCATGGAACACCACATGGCCGGGCGTGTGGCCCGGGCAGTGGCGCACCTGCAGCGTCTCATCGCCGATCTGCACGCTGTCGCCGTCGTGCAGCCAGCGCGTGGGCGTGAAGGGCTGCGCGGGCGGAAAGCCGAACATCGCGCTTTGCTGCGGCAGGCCGTCGATCCAGAACTGGTCGCCCGGGTGCGGGCCGACGATGGGCAAGCACAGGCGCTCGGCCAGTTCGCCCGTGCCGCCCGCATGGTCGATGTGGGCGTGCGTGAGCCAGATCTGTTCGAGCGCGAGGCCCAGGCGCGCGACTTCGCCGAGCAGGGTGTGGAGGTCGCCACCGGGATCGATGACGGCGGCCTTCAGGGTGGCGTCGCACCAGACGATGGAGCAGTTCTGCTGGAACGGGGTGACGGGGACGGTGAGGTACTGGAGCATGGGCTGGCAGGGAGCGGACAAGAAAGCTTCACACTTCAACACAAGACTTGAAAACGGTGCTGGCGGCATGTTGCGCAGAGCACAGCACCGTCTCAAATCGCGTTGAATGCAAACGGGTTTCAGCAGCGTACCACCGCTGCGCATGCGTCCAGGGAGGCAGTGGTTCACCCACGCCCGCCCGGGGTCTCGCCGATGTGTTGCTTGTCGGCAAACGCGCGCACCACGTCCAGGAAGGCCGACAGCACGGGCGAGGTGTCATCGCTGCGGTACAGGCAGCTGAGTTCGATGTCGCGCAGGTAGCGCGAGCGCAGCGGCCGGTAGACCACGCCCGGCAAGCGCAGGCTGGTGGCCGACTGGGTGGTGATGCAGCTGCCAAAGCCGCCCGCCACCAGGGCCACGCAGGTCAGCACATCCTCCACGGCCTGCACCACGTTCAGGCGGATGCCCTCGCGGTGAAACGCCGTGGCCACCTCCTGCGCCAGGCCGGGCAGCGGGGCGTTGGGGTAGACGATCATCGGCTCGCCATCGAGATCGCGCAGCGTGATCTCTGGCCGTGCACACAGCGGATGCGTCTCTGGCAGGCCGACCACCAGCGTTTCCTGCAGCACGGCCAGCACCTCCAGGCCGGGCTCTGGGGCCACCAGCCGGTTGAAGCCGATGGTGATGCGGCGCTCGCGCAGCGCCTGCAATTGCTCGGCCTTCGTGAGGTTGTGCAGTTCGATGCGCACCTCGGGCCGCGCCCGGTGGAAGGCCGCCAGCAGCCGCGGGATCACGTCGAGCACGCCCGAGCCGAAGATGCCCACGTCGAGCTGGCCGATCAGGCCCTGCCCGGCGCGCTGCGCGCGTTCGCGCGCACGCTGCGCCAGCGACAGGATGTTGGGCACCTCGTCCCGCAGCGCCTGCCCGGCGGCAGTCAATTCGACGCCCTTGGCGGTGCGCACGAACAGCGGGGTGCCGAGCTCGTCTTCCAGGCCGCGGATCTGCCGCGTCAGGGGCGGCTGCGCCATGTGCAGGCGCTCTGCGGCCCGCGTGAAGTTCAGCTCTTCACAGAGGGCCTGGAAGTACTTCATCTGCCGCAGGTCCATGTTTTTACCCCGTTTGTGAATACCTTAAAGGTATTGATTTTAGAGAATAAGGTATTGGACAGTATCGCAGGCGGTACCGTATCTTTGCGCCAGACCGCTGCGATAACGGCCCGAAACAGGGCTGGCCCGTGTGGCAGCAGCGGCATCCACCACAACACCAGCGAGACAAGACACATGGCGACACACCGGACTTTTTCCCGACGCAACGGCGTTTGCGCCGCGGTACTGCTGGCAGGCAGCTTGGTATGGGGCAGCGTGCATGCGCAGGCGCCGAAATACGCCCAGCGCCCGGTGAAGATGGTGGTGCCATTTGCCGCAGGCGGCGCGATCGATGCGATGGCACGCCCGGTCGCCGACGCGCTGGGCCGCGAGCTCGGCCAGACCGTGATCGTCGACAACAAGCCGGGCGCCGCCGGCAACATCGGCGCCGCGCTGGTGGCCAAGGCACCTGCGGACGGCTACACGCTGCTGGTGGGCACCTCGGCCACGCACGGCGCCAATCCTGCGATGTTTGCCAGCCTGCCCTACGACGCGGCGGCCGATTTCGAGCCCATCTCGCTGTGGGGCGCGGTGCCGAATGTGCTGGTGGTCAACGCGGCGCAGGGCGCGCGCTCGGTCCCCGAGCTGATCGAGGCAGCGCGGCGCGAGCCGGGCAAGCTGACCTACGGCTCGGCCGGCGCCGGCACCTCGCTGCACCTGGCCGGCGTGATGTTCGAAAAGGCCGCCAAGGTGCAGCTCGTGCATGTGCCCTACAAGGGCGGCGCGCCGGCATCGATGGACCTGCTGGGCGGCAACACGAACATGATGTTCGACACCATCTCCGTGGCCTTGCCGAACGTGCGCGCCGGCAAGTTGCGCGCCCTCGCGGTGGCCGCGCCCGAGCGCCACTTCGCGCTGCCCGATGTGCCGACTTTTGCCGAGCTAGGCCTGCCCAGCGTGGAAGCCGCCACCTGGGCCGGCGTGTTTGTGCCCAAGGGCACGCCCGCTGCCGTTGTGCAGGAGCTCAATGCCGCATTTGCGCGCGTAATGGCGCAAAAGCCGGTGCAGGATGCGCTGCGTGCCAACGGCGTGCAGATCCAGTCGCTGCAGGGCGAGCGCTTTCGCACCTTCGTGAACGGCGAGATCAAGCGCTGGGGCGCCATGGTGCGCGAAGCCAAGATCACGCCCGAATGACCGCGCGCCGCACCCGCGCCGGCCTCCCCTTGCGTTCCACCACCGAAAGACTTCCATGATCCCTCCCCGCGTCAACGTCGATACCGTCCGCAAAGCCATGGGCGAATACGCCGACCCCGTGGCCAGCCGCGAAGAGCGCGGCCAGATCTACCAGGAGCTGCTCGGCTTCGTGCCGCCCCGCATCGAGGCGCGCCTGAACGTGACCGGCGCACTCGACCCGACGATGCTGGACCTGCAGGAGCAGATGCGCGCCCACGGCATGTACCCGAAAAGCTTCGACACCAAGACGGCGCAGCTGATGCTGTTCGGCATGCTGCTGATGGACGCGAGCGACGCGGCCATCCTTCACGGCATTGCGGCGCGCCGCGCCGGTGCCTCCTGGCACGAGATGCAGGACACGATCAACCTGTGCTTCCTGTTCCGCGGCCTGTCGGCCGCCAACCGGGGCGCCGAAATCCTCGCCAATATCGCCCAGCGCGAGCAGCAGGCGCCGCAGGACAAACCGGCCCAGGGCTGAACCAGCGCGGCCCCTTCCGACCAAGAGAGAGTGACATGCTAGAGCCCAAGATCCTGAACTTCATCAACGGCGAATTCGTCGCCACCAACAAGTGGTTCGACAACCGCACGCCCACCACCAACGCCGTCATCGGCCAGGTGGCCGAGGCCGGCAAGCCCGAGGTCGATGCCGCCGTGGCCGCCGCGCGCGCCGCACTCAAGGGCCCGTGGGGCGCGATGCCGCTGGCCAAACGCGTCGAGTTGCTCGAAGCCCTGGTGGCCGAGATCACGCGCCGCTTCGATGAATTCCTCGAAGCCGAGTGCGCCGACACCGGCAAGCCCAGGAGCCTCGCTTCGCACATCGACATTCCGCGCGGCGCCGCCAACTTCAAGGTGTTTGCCGACGTCGTGAAGAACGTGTCCACCGAGTTCTTCGAGATGGCAACGCCCGACGGCCGGGGCGCGATCAACTACGGCTACCGCAAGCCCGTCGGTGTGGTCGGCGTGATCTGCCCGTGGAACCTGCCGCTGCTTCTGATGACCTGGAAGGTCGGCCCGGCGCTGGCCTGCGGCAACACGGTGGTGGTCAAGCCATCCGAGGAAACGCCGCGCACCGCGGCGCTGCTGGGCGAGGTGATGAATGCGGTCGGCATTCCGCCCGGCGTCTACAACGTGGTGCACGGCTTCGGCCCCGGCTCGGCGGGTGAATTCCTGACCACGCACCCGGGCGTCGACGCCATCACCTTCACGGGCGAAACGCGCACCGGCGAAGTCATCATGAAGGCGGCCGCCAACGGCGCGCGCCCGGTGAGCCTGGAGATGGGCGGCAAGAACGCCGCCATCGTGTTTGCCGACTGCGACTTCGACGCCGCCATCGAGGGCACGCTGCGCTCGGCCTTCGTCAACAGCGGCCAGGTCTGCCTGGGCACCGAGCGCGTGTACGTCGAGCGTCCCATCTTCGACCGGTTCGTCGCCGAGCTGAAGAAGCAGGTCGAGGGCTGGAAGATCGGCGTGCCCGAAGACGCCGACACCAAGCTGGGCCCGCTGATCAGCAAGGAGCACCAGGCCAAGGTGCTGTCGTACTACGAGCTGGCCGTGGCCGAGGGCGCCACCGTGGTCACCGGCGGCGGCGTGCCCGACATGCCCGGCGAGTTGCAGCACGGCTGCTGGGTGCAGCCCACCATCTGGACCGGCCTGCCCGAGACGGCGCGCGTCATCAAAGAAGAAATCTTCGGCCCCTGCTGCCACATCGCGCCGTTCGACAGCGAGGACGAGGTGCTGCAAAAGGCAAACGACAACGTCTACGGCCTGTCCGCCGCCATCTGGACGCGCGACGTATCGCGCGCCCACCGCGTCGCGCAGCGCATGGACGTGGGCATCTCCTGGGTCAACAGCTGGTTCCTGCGCGACCTGCGCACGCCCTTCGGCGGCTCCAAGCAGTCGGGCATCGGCCGCGAGGGCGGCGTGCATTCGCTGGAGTTCTACACCGAGCTGCAGAACGTCTGCATCAAGCTCTGAATTTGACTAAAAAGGCCGCTAGCGCTTACTGCGTAAACGCTGACAGCTATCAAATAAATAGTGAACCATGAACACCACACAGATCGAATCGCTGGGTGACGAGCTTTACGAAGCGCTGCAGGCGCGCCGCACCGTGGCGCCGCTCACCGGCCGCCACCCCGACATCACCATCGAACACGCCTACGCCATTCAGCAGCGCATGCTCGCGCGCCGCCTGGCCGCCGGCGAGCGCGTGGTCGGCAAGAAAATCGGCGTCACCAGCGCCGCCGTGATGAACATGCTGGGCGTGTTCCAGCCCGACTTCGGCTGGCTCACCGACGGCATGGTCTACAACGAAGGCGAGGCCATTCCCGCGAACACGTTGATCCAGCCCAAGGCCGAGGGCGAGATCGCCTTCATCCTGAAGAAGACCCTGAAGGGTCCGGGCGTCACCGCCGCCGACGTGCTGGCCGCCACCGAGGGCGTGATGGCCTGCTTCGAGATCGTCGATTCGCGCATCCAGGACTGGAAGATCAAGATCGAAGACACCGTGGCCGACAACGCCTCGTGCGG
>NZ_MWOM01000026.1:17195-55754 GCF_012931925.1 Acidovorax sp. SRB_24 | reverse complement strand
GCGCCGCCGCAGGCAGCGGCCGCCGCACCCGCAACACCGGGCTTTGCCCTGCTCGCGCCGCAGCGGCTGTACCTTGAGGCCGGTGCGCACACCGCCCCGGCCGCACTGGGCGCCGGCTGGCTGATCGTGGCCGAGGGCCCCGGCGGCGCCGACCCGCTGGCGGACGAGCCCGGGCGCCTGCTCGACAACATGCTGCGCGCGCTGCAGCTGCACCGCCACCCACGGGTCTTCCTGTGCACGCTGCAGACGCAGGCCTCCGACGCGCCGCCCGCCGCGCCCTGCGCCGAGGCCCTTGCGCAGGCGGTGGCGGCCGTGCAGCCGGCACTGGTGCTGGTGATGGGACGCGCAGCGGCGCGCGCCGTGCTCGGGCGCAGCGAGCCGCTGGGGCACCTGCGCGCGCAGCCGCATGCCGTGGGCGGTGTGCCCGCCGTCGTCACCTACGATGCGCCCTACCTGCTGCGCGCACCCGCGGCCAAGGCCGCCGCCTGGGCCGACCTGTGCCGCGCGCGCGCGCTGGCCGGTGGCGCGGCCCCGGCTTCGGCACCCGGCTGACCGCCACGCGCTGTCACGGCGCGGTCGCAGAACCGGTTCACGATGACTCGGCGGCCGCGCCCCGAGGGCAATGCGATAATCGCCGGCTTGATTTTTGTGTGGAGAAACACCTTGGAAACCTACCCCAGTCGGTAGCTTTCAGCTCCCAGGCCAGTGGCGGGGGTTGAAAGCGCACCCCATTCCCCCGCTACCGATCGCCATTTCCAGGGAGTGAGCCATGCTCAACATCTTCACGCTTGCCAACGGACGACTCTTCCAGGAAGAAATCGAGTCGCTCGAAGAACTGTCCCAGTTCCAGCCCATCTGGGTGGACCTCGAATCGCCCACGCTCGACGAAAAGCGCTGGATCAAGCAGTACTACGGCCTGTCGATCCCCGAGGACGCGATGGACGAGGACATCGAGGAGTCCGCCCGCTTCTACGAAGAGGACAACGGCGAGCTGCACATCCGCAGCGACTTTCTGATCGACGACGACGAAGACCCGCGTTCGGTGCGCGTGGCCTTCATCCTGAACCAGCACAACGCCGACCTGAAAAGCCGCGGCGTGCTGTTCTCCATCCACGACGAAGACGTGCCCGTGTTCCGCCTGCTGCGCATGCGCGCACGGCGCGCGCCCGGCCTGATCGAGGATGCCAAGGAAGTGCTGCTCGCGCTGTTCGACACCGATGCCGAGTATTCGGCCGACACGCTGGAGAACATCTACGACGAGCTCGAAAAGGTGAGCAAGCAGGTGCTCTCGGGCGACGTGACCGACGCGCGCGCCAGTGAGGTGCTGGCCGCCATCGCGCGCCAGGAAGACTTGAACGGGCGCATCCGCCGCAACGTGATGGACACGCGCCGCGCCGTGAGCTTCATGATGCGCAGCAAGATGCTCAACGCCGAGCAGTTCGAGGAAGCGCGCCAGATCCTGCGCGACATCGAATCGCTGGACAACCACACGGCCTTCCTGTTCGACAAGATCAACTTCCTGATGGATGCCACCGTGGGCTTCATCAACATCAACCAGAACAAGATCATCAAGATCTTCTCGGTCGCCAGCGTGGCGCTGCTGCCGCCGACACTGATCGCCAGCATCTATGGCATGAACTTCAAGTTCATGCCTGAGCTGGAATGGTCGATGGGCTACCCCTATGTGCTCGCGCTGATGCTGGCCAGCGCGCTCGTCCCGATGTGGTACTTCCGCAAGCGCGGCTGGTTGAAATAAATTTCAAGCCAAATCGGCATCAAACGCCTGTGCAACAAGCGCTGATAGCTCTTTATTTCATAGCGAAAGCAGCAATGCGCGCACGATGTGGTCGGCGTAGCGGCTGGCCACGGCCGCGATGAAGCGCGGAAAGTCCACGTGCGCGTCATCGTCGGCGCGGTCCGAGATGGTGCGCACCGCCGCGAACGGCACGCCGTAGTCCAGGCACACCTGGGCCACGGCCGCGCCTTCCATCTCCACGGCCAGCACCTCGTGGCCGGCGGCGCGCAGCGGCTCGCGCAGCGCGCGCGACACCTGGGCGCAGCTGACGAAGCGGTCGCCACTGGCGACCAGCCCCTGGTGCAGGCGCGGCGCGCCCTGCATGAATTCATGGTCAAAATGGCCTCCAGCGCTTTCCAGGCAAGCGCTGACAGCTCCTGAAAGCAGAGCAGTCAAAGCCGCGTCGCAGGGCAGGCGCACGCCCGCGTAGCCCGGCACCTGCCAGCGCGCGAACAGCGGCGAGGCGTCCATGTCGTGCTGCACATAGTCCTGCGCCACTACCACGTCGCCCACGCGCACGCCCTCGCCGAGGCCGCCGGCCACGCCGGTGAAGACGATGCGCGTGGCGCCAAAGCGCTCGATCAGCGCGGCGGCCGTGGTCGCCGCCGCCACCTTGCCGATGCCGCTGAGCGCCAGCACCACCGGCTGGCCCTGCAGCACGCCCCGGCTGAACACGCGCTCGGCGTGCCGCACCTGCGCCGCCTGCTGCAGGCTAGCGAGCAGGCCGGATTGTTCTTCGGGGAGGGCGCTGAGGATGGCGGTGGTCATGGCGGCGGGGTCGATCCAACACAAAAACGGCAAAGAAAAGCCCCGGGCCATCGACGGCGCCAGGGCGGCGGCACGGCGCGCGGGCCGTGCACTGCGGGGCCGGTGCGCACGCGGGCGCGCACCGGCTTGCGAGCTTACTTGATGTCCACGCCGTAGAAGTTGTGGCGCCCGAATGGGCTGAGCTTGAAGTCCACCACCTCCTTGCGCACGGGTTTCAATTGCACCGCGTGCGCAATGGTGAACCACGGCGCCTGCTCCTTGAAGATCACCTGGGCCTTCTTGTACAGCTCGGTGCGCTCGGCCTGGCTGGTCACGGTCTTGGCCTTGACCACGAGGTCTTCATAGGGCTGGTAGCAGAACTTGGCGATGTTGCTGCCGCTGGCCGACTGGGCCGAGGCGCAGCCGAGCAGGGTGTAGAGGAAGTTGTCCGGATCGCCGTTGTCGCCGGTCCAGCCCAGCATGCCCATCTGGTGTTCGCCGGCCTGCATGCGCTTGCGGTACTCGCCCCATTCAAACGATTTGATCTCGGCCTTGACGCCGATCTTGGCCAGGTCGGCCTGCATCAGCTCGGCAATGCGCTTGGCGTTGGGGTTGTAGGGGCGCTGCACCGGCATGGCCCACAGGTCGGTGGACAGGCCGTTGGGGTAGCCGGCCTCGGCCAGCAGCTTCTTGGCCGCGGCCGGATCGAACGGATCGTCCTTGACCGCGTCGTTGTACGACCACATGGTCGGCGGGATCGGGTTCTTGGCGGCCACGCCGGTCGACAGGTAGACGCCGTCGATGATGGCTTTCTTGTCGATCGCCATGTTGATGGCCTTGCGCACGCGCACGTCGTCGAACGGCTTCTTGGTGGTGTTGTAGGCCAGGTAGCCGACGTTCAGGCCGGGCTGCTCTAGCACCTGCACGTTGGCGTCCTTGCGAATGGCGTCGAGGTCGGCCGGGTTCGGGTAGGGCATGACATGGCACTCGCCCTTTTGCAGCTTGGCCCAGCGCACCGCGGCGTCGGGTGTGATCGCATAGACCAGGTCGTCGAGCTTGGCCTTGCCGCCCCAGTAGGCCGGGAAGGCCTTGTAGCGGATCACGGCGTCCTTCTGGTACTGCACCAGGTAGAACGGGCCGGTGCCGATCGGGTCCTGGTCGATCTTCTCGGGCGTGCCGGCCTTGAGCATGGCATCGGCGTATTCCTTCGATTGCACGGCCGCATACGGCATGGCCAGGTTGGCCAGGAATGGCGCCTCGGGCTTGTTGAGCGTGATCTTGATGGTGTAGTCGTCGACCTTGGCCACCGACACCAGCAGCTTGGGCATGCCCATGTCGTTGAAGTACGAGTGGTTCGGGCTGGTGACCTTGAAGTAGGGGTTGTCTTCCTTCCACTGGCGCTCGAACATGAACAGCACGTCGTCGGCGTTCATATCACGCGTGGGTTTGAAGCTCTTGCTGGTGGTGTGCCACTTCACGCCCTTGCGCAGGTGGAAGGTGTATTCCTTGCCGTCGGCCGACACCTCCCAGCGCTCGGCCAGGCCCGGCACGACCTTGGTGCCGCCGCGCTCGAACTCGACCAGGCGGTTGTAGATGGGCTCGTTGCCGTCGAACGAGGTGCCCGTGGTGTTCACGCCGGGGTAGAAATTCTCCGGACTGCCCTCGGAGCAGAACACCAGGGTCTTGGCCGAGGCGGCGCCAGCGGCCAGCAACACGGGCAGGGCCAGCGCGGCCAGGGCGAATCGCTTGCGCGAGGGGGTGTGTGTCATCACAGGTCTCCTTCAGGTTGAAATCAGGCCACCGGGGTCGGCGACGCCGCAAGAGGTGCCGAACCGGTGGCCGGCGCCAGGAAATCCTCGGCATAGTGGCAAGCCACCAGGCGCTCGTCCACCGGCCGCTGCAGCGGCCGCTCGGCGCGGCAGCGCTCGGTGGCGTAGGCGCAGCGCGTCGAGAACACGCAGCCCGGCGGCGGATGCAGGGGCGAGGGCAGTTCGCCCTTGAGCACGATGCGCTCGCGGCGCGGGCCGCCCGCGGCCACCAGCCCCGGCGTCGACGCCAGCAGCGCCTGGGTGTAGGGGTGCAGCGGCTGCGCAAAGATCTTGTGCTTGGGGCCCTGCTCGACGGCATGGCCGAGGTACATCACCAGCACGTCGTGGGCGATGTGGCGCACCACGGCAAGGTCGTGCGAGATGAACAGGTAGGCCAGGCCCAGGTCGCGCTGCAAATCGGCCAGCAGGTTCAGCACCTGGGCCTGGATCGACACGTCGAGCGCGGACACCGGCTCGTCGGCGACCACCAGCTTGGGGCTGAGCATGAGCGCGCGCGCAATGGCGATGCGCTGGCGCTGGCCGCCCGAGAACATGTGCGGGTAGCGGTCGGCGTATTCGGGGCGCAGGCCGACCTGGGCCAGCATGGCGCGCGCGCGCTCGGCACGCTCGGCCTTGGACAGCCGGGTGTTGATGGCCAGCGGGTCTTCGAGCGCCGCGCTGATCTTCTTGCGCGGGTTGAGCGAGCCGTAGGGGTTCTGGAACACCAGCTGCACGGTCTTGCGCAGCTGCTGGCGCTCGCGCGCCGTGGCGTGCGTGACGTCGGTGCCGTCGAGCACCAGGCGGCCCGACGTCGGCGTCTCGATCAGCGACACCATGCGCGCCAGCGTCGACTTGCCGCAGCCCGACTCCCCGACCACGGCCAGCGTCTGGCCCGCGCGCACCGCAAACGAGACGCCGCCCACGGCCTGCAGCTGCGCCGGCGCGCGCAGCAGGCCGCGGCGGATCGAATAGACCTGGCGCAGGTCCTCGGCCTGCACCACGGTGGCGCGGTCAGGCACCGCGGCGCCGGGGAACTGCGCGCTCATGCGGCCACCTCCACCGCCACCGGGCCGTCGGCCTCGATGCGCACCTGCCGCGTGGCATCGCCCAGCGGATAGTGGCAGCGCACCTGGATGTCCGGCAGGCCCGCCACGCCCGCCGGCACCGGCCGCAGCTCGGGCCGCAGTGCCTGGCAGCGCACCGTGGCGTAGGCGCAGCGCGGCGCGAACAGGCAGCCCGTGGGCCGGTCGTAGAGCCCGGGCACCACGCCGGGGATGGTGGCCAGCCGCCCGTCGGCGCCGACCTGCTCGGGCATGGCCGCCAACAGCGCTTCGGTATAGGGGTGCTGGGGCGCGGCGAACAACGCATCGACCGTGCTCTGCTCGACCACCTGGCCGGCATACATCACGGCCACGCGCTGCGCCATCTCCTGGACCACGCCCATGTTGTGCGTGATCAGCACCAGCGCCATGCCGCGCTCCTGCTGCAGCTGGCGCAGCAGGTCGAGGATTTGCGCCTGGATCGTCACATCGAGCGCCGTGGTGGGCTCGTCGGCGATCAACAGGCGCGGGTTGCAGGCAATGGCCATGGCGATCATCACGCGCTGGTTCATGCCGCCCGACATCTGGTGCGGGTAGTCGTTCAGGCGCGCGCTGGCGGAAGGAATGCCGACCTGCTCGAGCAGCTCGGTGGCACGCCTGCGGGCCGCTGCCCGGTCCATCTTGAGGTGCAGGCGCAGCACTTCCATCAGCTGGAAGCCGATGGTGAAGCACGGGTTCAAGCTCGTGGTCGGGTCCTGGAAGATCATGGCCACGTCCTTGCCGACGAGGCTGCGGCGCTGGCGGTCCGACAGGCCCAGCAGGTCGTGGCCGGCGAATTGCAGCTGCTGCGCGCGCACCTGGCCCGGGTAGCCGATCAGGCCCATCAGCGCCATCATCGTGACGCTCTTGCCCGAGCCGGACTCGCCGACGATGCCCAGCACCTCCCCTTCCTGCAGCTGCAGGCTGACGCCGTCGACGGCGTGCATGACGGCCCCCTGGGTGGGGAAGTCGACGTGAAGATTCTCGATGTCCAGCAATGCCATGGCGTCGTTTACCGTTTGAGCTTGGGGTCGAGCGCGTCGCGCAGGCCGTCGCCGAGCAAATTGAAGGCCAGCACCGCGACCACGATCATCAGGCCCGGGAAGGTGACAACCCACCACGCGCGCATGACGAACTCGCGCGCGTCGGCCAGCATGGTGCCCCACTCGGGCGAAGGCGGCTGCGCGCCCAGGCCCAGGAAGCCCAGCGCCGCGGCATCGAGGATGGCCGTGGACACGCCCAGCGACGCCTGCACGATGAGCGGCGCCGCGCAGTTGGGCAGCACCTCGCTGAACATCAGGCGCAGCGTGCCGGCGCCGCTGACGCGCGCGGCCGTCACGTAGTCCTTGGACACCTCGCTGATGACGGCCGCGCGCGTGATGCGCACATAGTGCGGCAGCACCACCACCGCCACCGCCAGCATGGCGTTGATGAGGCCGGGCCCCAGGATGGCGACGATCACGATGGCCAGCAGCAGGCTGGGCAGCGTCAGGATGATGTCCATGAGGCGCATGATCGCGATCTCCAGGATGCCGCGGTAGAAGCCCGCCACCAGCCCGAGGCTCACGCCCAGGGCGAGGGCGATCAGCACCACCACGGCCCCGATGGACAATGACAGCCGTGCACCGTGGATCAGGCGCGAGAGAATGTCGCGGCCGATCGCGTCGGTGCCCAGCAGGTAGGTGGACATGCCGCCGTCCTGCCAGAACGGCGGTTTCAGAAAGGCCGCGCTGTTGGTCTGGTCGGGCGCATGCGGTGCGATGAGCGGCGCAAACAGCGCCAGCAGCAGCAGCGCGCACACGACGACCAGGCCGAACACCGCGCCCTTGTTGGCGGAGAACGCGCGCCAGAACTCGCGCAGCGGGCTCGGAGGGGTGGACGCGGCGGGGCGCGCCGTCAGGGTGGTGGAAGCCATGGCGCGCACTTTCAGTGGCCGGCGCGGATGCGCGGATTGATGATGCCGTAGGTCACATCGACCAGCAGGTTGACGAGCATGACGACGGTGCCCAGCAGCAGCATGCCGCCCTGCAGCACCGGGTAGTCACGCCGGTTGATGGCCTCGATCAGCCACTTGCCCACGCCGGGCCAGGAAAAGATGGTCTCGGTCAGGATGGCACCGGTGAACAGCACGCCTACCTGCAATCCGATCACGGTGACCACGGGAATCAGCGCATTGCGCAGCGCATGCAGGGCCACGATGCGAAAGCCCGAGAGCCCCTTGGCGCGCGCCGTGCGGATGTAGTCCTCGCCCAGCACTTCGAGCATGGCCGAGCGCGTCATGCGCGCCACCACGGCCAGCGGGTTGGTGCCCAGCACAATGGCCGGCAGGATCAGGTGCTGGAGCGCCGAGAAGAACGCGGCGGTCTCGCCCGCGCGCAGCGAGTCCCAGAGCAGAAAACCGGTGCGGGGCTCGACATAGTGCATGACGTCGATGCGGCCCGACACCGGGGTGACGCCGAGGTAGACCGAAAACCCCATGATGAGCAGCAGACCCCACCAGAAGATCGGCATCGAATAGCCCGTGAGCGACACGGTCATCACACCATGGTCGAACCAGGAGTTGCGCTTCACGGCAGCGACGATGCCGGCCGGAATGCCCAACAGCAGGGCGAACGCAATCGCGCACAAGGCCAGTTCGATGGTGGCCGGAAACAAGGTCAGGAACTCGTCGAGCACCGGCACCTGGGTGATGATGGATTTGCCCAGGTCGCCCTGCAGCACGCGGCCGATGTAGATGCCATATTGCGTGAGTACCGGCTTGTCGAGCCCATACTCCACCAGCAGTGCGGCATGGCGCGCGGCATCGATGCCACGCTCTCCGGCCATGGTCTCGATGGGGTCGCCTGGAACGAGGCGAATCAAAAAAAACGCCAGCAAGGTCATCCCCAGAAAAGTCGGGATGAGCAAGCTGACGCGGGTGAGCAGAAAACGCAGCATCGCTCGATGATGCATGAAGAATCCGGGGCCTCTGGCTCAGGGTTTTCGCTAAAAAACCCTGATTGGCGGGTCCTTGCCGTGCCGCAAGAGACAGGCTATTTTTTGTCGCGCAGTTCGCGGCGCAGGATCTTGCCCACCGGGGTTTTGGGCAATTCGGTGCGGAACTCGATCACCTTCGGCTGCTTGTAGCCGGTCAGGTTGGTGCGGCAAAACTCCCTGACCTGCGCCTCGGTCAGATCCTCGGATTTCTTCACGATGACGAGCTTGACGGCCTCGCCGGTCTTCTCGTCCGGCACCCCCACCGCCGCGCATTCGAGCACGCCCGGGCAGTTGGCGATGACCTCTTCGACTTCGTTGGGATAGACGTTGAAGCCGCTGACCAGCACCATGTCCTTCTTGCGGTCGACGATCTTGAAGAAGCCACGCTCGTCCATGGTGCCGATGTCGCCCGACTTGAAGTAGCCGTCCTCGGTCATGACCTTGGCGGTTTCATCGGGGCGCTGCCAATAGCCAGCCATCACCTGGGGGCCCTTGATGGCGATCTCGCCAGGCTGCCCCAGGGTTGTCACCTCGCGGCCCTCGTCGTCGAGCAGCTTCATGTAGGTGCTCGGAATGGGGACGCCGATGGTGCCGGTGAATTCCTTGGCCGTCACCGGGTTGCAGCTGGCGGATGGGCTGGTTTCTGACAGTCCGTAGCCTTCGCAGACCGGGCAGCCGGTCTTCTCCAGCCACAGCTTGGCCACGGCGCCCTGCACCGCCATGCCTCCACCCACCGAGACCTTGAGGTTTTTCCAGTTGACGGTGTGGAAGTCGGGGTGGTTGGCCAGGCCGTTGAACAAGGTGTTCACCGCCGGGAAGCTGTGGAAGGTGTGCTTGGAAAGCTCCTTCAGTACCGCAGGCAGGTCGCGCGGATTGGGGATCAGAATGGTCTTTCCGCCCGTGCGCATGCTCAGCATCATGTTCACGGTAAAGGCAAAGATGTGGTACAGCGGCAGCGCGCAAATGCTGGTGGGCTGCTCATTGGCGGGCACCTGCTTCATGGCGGGTGCGTTCCAGGCCTCGGACTGCAGTACGTTGGCAATCACGTTGCGGTGCAGCAGCACGGCCCCCTTGCTCACGCCCGTGGTGCCGCCGGTGTACTGCAGCAGTGCCACATCGTCGGGCTTGATCTCCGGCTGCTTGAGCGTGCCCCGCTTACCCTGCGCGATGGCGTCGTTGAACCGCACCGCGCCCGGCAGGCTGTAGGCAGGCACCATCTTCTTCACATTGCGCACCACGTAGTTGACCAGCGCTCCCTTGAGCATGCCGAGCTGGTCGCCCATGGTGCACAGCACCACGTGCTTGACGGCGGTGTTGGCGATGCACTGCTGCAAGGTGTGGGCAAAGTTTTCGATGATGACAATGGCCTTCGCGCCCGAGTCCTTGAGCTGGTGCTCCAGTTCCCGCGGCGTGTACAGCGGGTTGACGTTGACGACCACGAAGCCCGCACGCAGGATGGCGGCCACTGCCACCGGGTATTGCGGTACGTTGGGCATCATGATGGCCACGCGGTCACCCTTCACCAGGCCCAGGCCCTGCAGGAAAGCGGCCATGGAACGGCTCAGTGCGTCTGTTTGCGCAAACGTCACCTCCTTGCCCATGAAGCTGTAGGCCACGCGGCCCGCGTGGCGGCGGAACGCCTCGTCCATCAGTGCGACCAGCGAGGGGTACTGCGCGGTGTCGATGTCGGCAGGCACACCCTGCGGATACGCGGCCAGCCAGGGACGATCGGTCATTCTTGTCTCTCCATACTTCTTGTTGCAATTAGACCGGCATTGTCATGGCGTGCACCGGCTCCCCGCGTCTGTGCTTTCCCTAAGGCGCGGCAAGCCTGGTGCCTGCCGTGCCCGCTGTCGCGCGCGCTATTCGATGGCTTTGGCCATCTCCTCGACGACTTTCTTGGCATCGCCAAACACCATCATGGTCTTGTCCATATAGAACAATTCGTTGTCCAGGCCTGCGTAGCCCGAAGCCATCGAGCGCTTGTTGACGATCACGGTCTTGGCCTTGTAGGCCTCCAGAATGGGCATGCCGTAAATGGGGCTGCCCTTGGTGTGCGCGGCCGGATTCACCACGTCGTTGGCGCCGAGGATGATCGCCACGTCGGCCTGCCCGAACTCGCCGTTGATGTCCTCCATCTCGAACACTTGGTCGTAAGGCACCTCGGCCTCGGCCAGCAATACGTTCATGTGGCCCGGCATGCGCCCGGCCACCGGGTGGATGGCGTACTTGACCGTGATGCCTTTGTCGGTGAGCTTTTGTGCCAGCTCCTTGACCGCGTGCTGCGCGCGTGCCACCGCCAAGCCGTAGCCGGGCACGATGATCACGGTCTCGGCATTGCCCAGCACGAAGGCAGCGTCGTCGGCACTGCCGCTCTTGACGGGCCGCTGCGCCTGCCCGCCGCCGCCCGCCGCGGTGGTGGCCTCGCCGCCAAAACCGCCCAGGATCACATTGAAGAACGAACGGTTCATGGCCTTGCACATGATGTAGCTCAGGATCGCGCCCGAACTGCCCACCAAGCTGCCGGCAATGATCAGCATCGAGTTGTTCAGGCTGAAACCGATGCCGGCCGCCGCCCAGCCCGAGTAGCTGTTGAGCATCGACACCACCACTGGCATGTCGGCGCCGCCGATCGGGATGATGATCAGCACGCCCATGGCAAAGGCCAGCACCAGCATGGCAAAGAACGCTGGCCAGCTTTCGGTGACAACAAAGACCAGGCCCAGGGCCACGGTCAGCAGCCCCAGCACCAGGTTCAGCTGGTGCTGGCCGGCAAACTGCACCGGCGCGCCCTGGAACAGGCGGAACTTGTACTTGCCGGCGAGCTTGCCAAAAGCGATCACGGAGCCGCTGAAAGTGATCGCGCCAATGGCCGCGCCGAGGAACAGCTCGAGCCGGTTGCCATAGGGAATGGCGTAGCGCAGGAAGCCATCGACGACCACCGCGCCGTCGGCGGTGGGCACGCCGACCGAGGCGGCAACTGGCACCGGCGTGATACCGAAAGCCCAGGGCTCGGCCACCGCGGCGATGCCGATGAACACCGCTGCCAGGCCGATCATGCTGTGCATGAACGCCACCAGCTCGGGCATCTTGGTCATCTCGACCCGCTGTGCCATCCCGGCGCCGGCGCTGCCGCCGACCAGCAAACCCAGCAGCACCCAGCCCAGGCCGAGCGCACTGCCGGCCAGAGTGACGATGAGCGCCGCCGTGGTCACCACGGCGATGGCCATACCAGCCATGCCGAAGGCGTTGCCGCGGATCGAGGTGGTGGGGTGCGACAAACCCTTGAGCGCCTGGATGAAACAGACGCTGGCGACCAAGTACAGCAGGGTGACGGCGTTCATGCTCATTTCGCGTCTCCCTGGGCCACCACGGGTGCCTTGCGTTCTTTCTTCCGGAACATCTCCAGCATGCGGCGCGTCACGAGAAAGCCGCCGAACACATTGACGGCGGCGAGCGCCACGGCCAGCACGCCCATGATTTTGCCCAGAGGGGTCTCGGTCAGGGCGGCCGCCAGCATGGCGCCGACGATGACGATGGCCGAGATGGCATTGGTCACCGCCATGAGGGGCGTGTGCAGCGCGGGCGTGACGGTCCAGACCACGTGGTAGCCCACGTAGATGGCCAGCACGAAGATGATGAGGTTGAGGATGGTGGGGGAAACCAGGTCCATGGTGTCAGTTCCTTAGTGTGGCAAGGCCATCGGGAAGGGGCCAGAGGCACTGCAGGCGATGCAGCCGCCCTGAAGCCCGTGGCGCGGCGTCGGTGTGCGCACTGTCAAGCACGCCTCACCGCGCCCTGGTAGGCGACCAGGCAAGCGTCCACGATGTCGTCGTTGAGATCGACCTGCAAAACGCCCTGCGCATCGATGACGAGCTTGAGGAAGTCGAGCACGTTGCGCGCATACAGGGCAGATGCATCGGCCGCCACCAAGGCCGGCAAGTTGGTTTCGCCGATCAGAGTCACGCCATGCTGGAGCGTGACGGCACCGGCCTGCGTCAAGGGGCAGTTGCCGCCCTGGGCGGCCGCCAGATCGACAATGACCGACCCCGGTTTCATGGCCTTGACCATGTCTTCGGTGACGAGCACGGGCGCAGCGCGGCCCGGGATCAGCGCGGTGGTGATGACGATGTCGGCTGCCGCCACGCGTTTGGCCACTTCCTGCTTCTGGCGGTCGAGCCAGCTTTGCGGCATGGGCCGGGCATATCCGCCCACGCCTTCGGCGGCCTCTTTTTCTTCGGGTGTTTCATAGGGCACGTCGATGAATTTCGCGCCCAGCGATTCGACCTGCTCCTTGACGCTGGGGCGCACGTCAGAGGCCTCGATCACCGCGCCCAGGCGCTTGGCGGTGGCAATGGCCTGCAGGCCGGCCACCCCTACGCCCAACACCACGACGCGCGCGGCCTTGACGGTGCCGGCGGCGGTCATCAGCATGGGAAAGATGCGCTGGTAGTTGTCCGCCGCCAGCATGACGGCCTTGTAGCCGGCGATATTGGCCTGCGAGGACAGCACATCCATGCTCTGCGCGCGGGAGGTGCGCGGCGCAGCCTCCAGCGCATAAGCCGTCAGGCCCGCCTGCGCCATGCGCTGCAGGCCTGGCGCATCGAAGGGGTTGAGCATGCCCACGACGGTGGTACCCGTGCGCAGCAGCGCCATCTCGGGCTCTTGCGGAGCCCGCACCTTGAGCACCAAATCGCACGCGAATGCGCCAGCGGCATCGGTGATCTCGGCGCCTGCCGCCTCATAGGCCCCATCGGGCACGCTGGCAGCAGTCCCCGCTTGGGCCTGAACGCGCACGGTGTGCCCTTGGGCTTTAAGTTTCTTGACCGTTTCAGGGGTTGCAGCAACCCGGGTCTCTCCCGCCATCGTTTCGGCTGGCACGCCAATCAGCATGTATGTCTCCTCGTGGTATTGCTCAGTTCTGTTGACTGACCACGAGCTTACATGAAGAAACTTTTATGGCTGGCGTTTATTGCCGATCTGGACGGAGCTGCTCAGGGTCCAGGAGAGCAGTCTCACCAAGGGTGGCCCGAGAGCAACGCCAGCGTCCGCTGCCTGGCACACACCCCAAGCGCGGTGGATCAGTTGACCACTTGGGCCAGTGCGCCCGATGCGTACTGTGCTGCCACCACCTGCAGGCTGTGGCCCTTGATCTTCGCGCCCTGCCCTTCGCAGCCGAACTCGATGTAGCGCTGCTTGCAGATGGCCTTGGCGGCCTCGCGCGCAGGCTTGAGCCATTCACGGGCATCGAATTTCTCAGGGTTTTCAAACAGGAACTTGCGCACCGCGCCGGTCATGGCCAGGCGGATGTCGGTGTCGATGTTGATCTTGCGCACGCCGAACTGGATGGCCTTCTGGATCTCCTCGACGGGCACGCCGTAGGTTTCTTTCATCTTGCCGCCGTACTGGTTGATGGTGGCCAGCAAATCCTGCGGTACCGACGACGATCCGTGCATCACCAGGTGGGTGTTGGGGATGCGCTGGTGGATGGCCTGCACGCGGTCGATGGCCAGAATGTCTCCAGTGGGCTTGCGGGAGAATTTGTAGGCGCCGTGGCTGGTGCCAATGGCGATGGCCAGTGCGTCGAGCTGGGTGCGTTTGACGAAGTCGGCAGCTTGTTCAGGGTCGGTGAGAAGCTGCTCACGCGTCATGACGGCATCGGTGCCGTGCCCGTCTTCCTTGTCGCCCTGCATGGTCTCGAGCGAACCGAGGCAGCCCAGCTCGCCTTCGACCGTAACGCCCAGCTGGTGCGCCATGTCCACGACCTTGCGGGTCACCTCAATGTTGTACTCATAGCTTGCGATGGTCTTGCCATCGGCCTCCAGCGAGCCATCCATCATCACGGAGCTGAAGCCCAGGTCGATGGCGCCGCGGCATACGTCGGGGCTTTGCCCATGGTCCTGGTGCATCACCAAGGGAATGTGGGGATAGGCTTCTACGGCCGCCTGGATCAGGTGCTTGATGAACGCCTCGCCCGCGTACTTGCGCGCGCCGGCACTGGCCTGCAGGATGACGGGCGCACCCGTTTCATCCGCGGCGGCCATCACGGCCTGCACCTGTTCGAGGTTGTTGACGTTGAAAGCGGGGATGCCGTAGCGGTTTTCAGCAGCGTGGTCGAGCAGTTCGCGCATCGAGACGAGTGGCATGGTCGTGGGTCCATTCAAGGTTGATGAAGGCCGCGAAGGCCTGTGGCAGCGGTGGTAACCGCTTCGTAACCATGGATTTTAGCGGGCTTGCCATTTCGCGGTCGATGCGAAATCCAGACGGTAGCAGGTGGTGAACGGCGCCTGCGCAGCGGTTTGCGCAAACGTGGCGCTGTGCACCGCCGCGACACGCGCGACGATTTCATGGCCCAGGTGCAAACTGTCCGCCAACGGGCGCGTGGGCTGGGCCTTCTGCCGCCCTGCTCCATCGTCACACACCTGCAGCCAGGCCGCAAAGTCGTCGGCAGGCCCTCCGAGGCCACATTGCACTTCCACGCACGTCCCTCGGGGCGTATGGCGCAAGGCATTCTCGATCAGATTGCGCAGCGCCATCTCCAACAACACGGCATGGCCGGGGAGGAACAGTTCCGCAGGGGCCGACACCGACAACTCGCTCCCGTGATCCCACGCGGCAGGGGCACAGTCGGCCGCGACAGAGCGCACCAGCTGTGCGAGGTCCACCGGCGCGGCCGCCTCCTGCCACCGGTTGCGGGCGATGCGCGCCAGGGCCAACAGCTGGGTCAGCACATGGCCTGCGCGCAGTGCATCGGCGTGCAGGCGTTCGAGCGCGTGCGCCTGTTCCGCGCGGGGCAGGCCCGCGCCGAGCGCCTGCGCCTGCAAGGCGATCGATGCCATCGGCGTGCGCAGTTCATGGGCGACCTCGTTGGCGAACTCGCGCTCGCGCGCCAGCGCGGCCTGCTGGCGCGCGAGCAAGTTGTTGATGGAGTCCACGATGGAATCGAACTCTTGCAGCGGGTGACGCTGCACCATGCCCTGGTCGCCCCGCACATCGAGCTGCGCCACCTCTTGCGAGAGCTCGTACAGCGGCCGAAGTCCGCGCCGAATGGCCAGTCCCAGGGCCAGCGCCACCACCGGCAGCAGCCACAGGCCCGGCTCAATCATCTGCCCGGCAATATCGTGCGCCAACGCATCGCGCTCCTGCAAGTCCAGCAGCACCACGATCTTGCGGCTGCGCGCGCTATCCCACTGCGCAAAGCTGCGCCACAGCTTTGCGTTCGCCCCCAGGCGCTGCTCTGCATACCCTGGCGCTGTGTTGAACGGCGGCAGTGGCGCCGCGCCGGTGCGCACCAGCACCCGGCCTTGCGCATCCCACAGCACGACACTCAGCGATTGCTGGTAGTCGTGGCTTTTGAGCCCGGGCAAAGTGCTCAGCGGCGTCGCCGGTGTGGGCTCCGACATGGCCTGCACCTGCAGGTTCAGCACCAAGGCCGACACGCTGGCCAACTGCCCGTCGGTCAGTTCATCCGCTTCCTCCACGCCTGTCTGGTATGCCAGCGCCACAAAACAAGCCCACACCAACACCAGCGCTCCCAGGGACCACGCCAGCATTCGGCGCGTGAGCGAACCACTGGCCTGCCTGGCAGGCGACGTCACGCGGCCTCCCGCGGAATGAAATAGCCTACGCCGCGCATGGTGCGGATGCATTGGCTGCCGAGTTTGCGGCGCAGGTGGTGGATGTGCACTTCCACGGCATTGCTGTCAACCGCTGACTGCCAGCTGTAGAGGCGTTCCTCCATCTGTGCGCGCGACAGCACCCGGCCCCGCGCCTCCAGCAAGAGCCACAACACCGCGAATTCGCGCGGGGAGAGATCCACAGGCGCTCCGCGCAGGCGCACCGTGCGCGCGGCCGGATCGAGTTCGATGTCGCCATGGCGGACCACGGGCTGCGACCGTCCCGCGGCGCGGCGCAGCATGGCGCGCAAACGCGCTTCGAGCTCATCCACGTCAAACGGCTTGGTGATGTAGTCGTCTGCCCCCAGGTCCAGTCCTGCGATGCGCTGATGGACATGGTCGCGTGCGGTCATGATCAGGACCGGCATATCCGGATCGGGCAGCGCGTTTTCGGCGAACGCGTCCTGCCCTGCGCCGGCCGCGCCGCGCAAGCGCGGCAACAGGCTGCTGCCGTCCCCATCGGGCAGCCCCAGGTCCAGCAGCACGGCGTCGAACGCCTCGCTGCGCAGTGCGTTCCATGCGCTGGCAATGGAATCACACACGTCCACGGCATAGCCGCGCTGCTCCAAATTGGCGCGCAAGCCGCTGGCAATACCGGCATCGTCCTCAACCACAAGAATTCGCATCCGGCGATTGTCGCGCCCTGTTAAGACGCGGTTAAGCACGGCGGCCTATCGTTTTCGCCCATGCCCCATCTTCTGAGCGCGCCGCCCGTGGCGCCTTACCGCCCGGCCCGCACCGCGCTCTGCACCCTGCTTGCCTTGCTGTGCTTGCTGGCATGGGATGCGGCCGGCCAGGACCTCGCATTGGCCCAGGTTTTCGGCAATTCCCATGGCTTTCCCCTGCGCGAACATTGGTTCCTGGTCTATGGGCTGCACGAAGGCCCGCGCCGCTTGGCTTGGCTGTTGACCCTGGCGCTGACGCTGGCGATCTGGTGGCCCTTTGGCGTGCTGCGCCGGGTGGGCCACGCCGAGCGTTTGCAACTGGCCATCACGACGCTGCTGTCATTGGCGGTCGTCACCGCGTTGAAATACACCAGCACCACCAGCTGCCCCTGGAACCTGGCGCAGTTCGGTGGCGTGGCGCGCCATGTCTCGCATTGGGCGCTGGGAACGCTGGATGGTGGCGGCGGTCGGTGCTTTCCGGCCGGCCACGCCGCTGCGGGCTTTAGCTTCCTCGGCGGCTACTTTGCGTTGCGCCGTCTGCATCCGCGCCAGGCGCACGCGTGGCTGGCCGCTGCGCTGGCGAGCGGCCTGGTGCTGGGCTGGGCCCAGCAAATGCGCGGCGCCCACTTCCTGAGCCACACACTCTGGACCGGCTGGCTGTGCTGGACCACTGCCTGGGTCTGCGATCTGGTCAGCCAACGGCTGCAGCATCTTCCTCGGCGGGCACGCAGCACTCCTCTCACCAAAGACTCCCCCCATGCTGCCACTTGATCTGGCCATCTTTCAGACCTTGAACGCCGGCCTGGACACGCCTGCCGGCGTGGTCACACTGGCGCGTTGGGTTTCGCAGGTCGGCCCGGCAGCGATCGGCGCCTTGATTGCCGCCAGCCTGGTCGGCAAGCAGCACCGCGGCCCGCCTTGGCGCACCCTGATCGTGTGCCTGATGGCACTGCTCCTCACGTGGTGCGCCGTGCGTGGAATACGCGACTGGTTTCCCGTCTCCCGGCCCGCGCAGCTGGGCCTGGGGTTTCAGTGGATCAAGCAAGGCGCGCGCCCGGGGTTCCCCAGCATGCACGCGGCCACGTCCTTTGCCCTAGCGCAGGGCCTGCTGCTGTGCAGCCAGCGCGCCCTGGGATGGACCGCATGGTTGGTTGCCGGCGCCGTGGCCTGGAGCCGGGTGTGCCTGGGCGTCCATTTCCCTTCGGACGTGCTCGCCGGCCTGCTGGTCGGCACGGCCATTGCGTCGTTGGTCGCGCTGGCCGCGCGGGCCGGCGGGGCTGCCGCGGTCAGCTGGCGCGGCAGATTTTCAGCATATTGGTCCCACCCGGCGCGCCCATGGGCTCCCCGCATGTGATGGCGTAGACGTCTCCCGTGTTCACGATGCCGCGCGCCTTGAGGTGTCCTTCGGCCTGCTCCAGGGCCGTGTCGCGGTCGGCACTGGTGTCCATGAGCAGCGGCCGGACATTGCGGAACAAGGCCATGCGCCGCTGCGTGGTCACCTTGGGGGTGAGCGCGTAGATCGGAATATGGATGCGGTGGCGGCTCATCCACAGCGCGGTGGAGCCGCTCTCGGTCATGGCCACAATCGCCTTGGCACCCAGATGGTGCGCCGTGAACAAGGCCCCCATGGCAATCGACTGGTCGATGCGCCCGAACGTCCGGCCGGTGAAGTCGGCGTCCAGCTCCACATCCTCGGCCGATTCGGCCGCGGCGCAGATCTTGGCCATCTCCAGCACGGTTTCCAGCGGATACTTGCCCGCCGCCGTCTCGGCGCTGAGCATCACGGCATCGGTGCCATCGAGCACGGCATTGGCCACGTCGCTCACCTCGGCGCGCGTGGGCACGGGGTTGGTGATCATGCTCTCCATCATCTGCGTGGCGGTGATGACGACCTTGTCCATCTCGCGCGCCATGCGGATCATTTTTTTCTGCAGCGCCGGCACCACGGCATTGCCGACCTCGACGGCCAGATCGCCCCGCGCGACCATGATGCCGTCGCTGGCGCGCAGGATCTCCTCAAGCCGCGGAATCGCCTCGGCGCGCTCGATCTTGGCGATCAGCCCCGGCTTGTGGCGGTATTCGGCGGCGGCCACATTGCACAGCTGGCGCGCCATTTCCATGTCGGTGGCGTTCTTGGGAAAGCTCACGGCCACGTAGTCGGCCTGGAAGCTCATCGCCGTGCGGATGTCCTCCATGTCCTTGGCCGTCAGCGCAGGCGCCGTCAGCCCCCCGCCCTGCTTGTTGATGCCCTTGTTGTTGGACAGCTCGCCGCCGATCTTCACGGTCGTGTGCACGGCTTCGCCACGCACCGCGTCCACGGTGAGCACGATCAGGCCGTCGTTGAGCAGGAGCACATCGCCAGCGCGCGTGTCGCGCGGCAGTTCCTTGTAGTCCAGTCCCACACCGTCCACATCGCCCGGCTCGGTGCGCGAGGCATCGAGCACGAACTGCGCGCCCGGCTCCAGCTGGACGCGGCCTTCGGCAAACCGGCCGACCCGAATTTTGGGGCCTTGCAGATCGGCCATGATCGCCACCTCGCGCCCCGCCCGATGCGCCGCGGCCCGCACCGCGGCCGCGCGGTCGATATGGTCCTGCGCCTTGCCGTGGCTGAAGTTGAGCCGAACGACATTCACGCCGGCCGCGATCATCCGCTCCAACAACGCCGGGTCGCTGGAGGCGGGGCCCAGGGTGGCAACGATTTTGGTGGCACGGCGCACTCGCATCGGAAAACTCCTGTATGTAATCGGGTTTCAATTCTTACATGAAAGCAGTTACAGGCAGGGCCCCGCGGGTCCTGCCTGCCGGCCTTTGCCACCGGATGTGGAGCGGCGCGGCACCGAAGGCCGCGCCCTGCACCACGGCAGGCGTCAACCGCCTGCCGCAGCGCGCTTTTCGAGGATCTCGAACGCCGGGAGCTGCTTGCCTTCCAACACCTCGAGAAAGGCGCCGCCGCCGGTGGAGATGTAGCCCACCTGCTTTTCGATGCCGTACTTGGCGATGGCCGCCAGCGTATCGCCGCCACCGGCAATGCTGAACGCCTCGGACTCTGCGATGGCATGGGCAAGGGTGCGCGTGCCGTTATCAAACGCCGGAAATTCGAACACGCCGACGGGACCGTTCCAGACGATAGTGCCTGCGGACTTGAGCTGCGCCGCGAGGCGCGCTGCGGTGTCGGGGCCGATGTCCAGAATCAGGTCGTCTTCCTCGACGGCGGTGGCCGCCTTCACGGTGGCCACGGCATCGGCGGCAAACGCCTTGGCCGTGACCACGTCGGTGGGAATCGGCACCGCGGCGCCGCGCGCCTTCATGGCATCGATCACCGCACGGGCCTCGGCCACCAGGCCGGGTTCGGCCAGGCTCTTGCCGATCGGCAGGCCGGCCGCCAGCATGAAGGTGTTCGCAATGCCGCCGCCGACGATCAACCGGTCGACATTCTTGGCCAGGCTCTGCAGGATGGTGAGCTTGGTCGAGACCTTGGAGCCGGCCACGATGGCGACCAGCGGGCGTTTGGGGTGCGCCAGCGCCTGGGTCAGCGCGTCGATTTCGGCCGCCAGCAGCGGGCCGGCGCACGCGATGGGGGCGTACTGGGCAATGCCGTAGGTCGTGCCTTCGGCGCGGTGCGCCGTGCCAAAGGCGTCGTTGACGAAGATGTCGCACAGCGTCGCCAGCTTGCGCGCCAGGGCTTCGCTGTTTTTCTTTTCACCCACGTTGGCGCGGCAGTTCTCCAGCAGCACGACCTCGCCGGGCTGCACCTGCACGCCATCGACCCAGTGCGCCAACAGCGGCACCGGGCGCCCCAGTAGCTCGGACAGGCGCTGCGCCACCGCGGCCAGGGAGTCTTCGGGCTTGAACTCGCCCTCGGTGGGGCGGCCCAGGTGGCTGGTGACCATCACGGCGGCGCCCGCGTCGAGCGCCATCTGGATGCAGGGCACGGAGGCGCGGATGCGCGTGTCCTCGGTGATGCGGCCCTGGCCGTCCAGTGGCACGTTCAGGTCGGCACGGATGAACACGCGCTGGCCACGGGCTTGGCCCTGGGCGCACAGGTCGGAAAAGCGAAGAATATTCATGGAAAAGGGGTTCCGGCAAATCGCGGGTTGAGCAGGGCTGCCATTGTAGGCAGGCGCCCCCGCGCGCCGCTCCGGCTACCAGCCCAGCGCGATGTGCAGCGGCAGGTACACCGCCATCCCGACCACGATGGTGCCAAGGATGCCGCGGCGCCAGAAATAATAGGCTGCGGCGCACAACGCCGCCGGCAGGCGCGCGTCCTGCCAGGTGGCGATGAACGCGCCCTGCGCCATGAGGATCTCGGGCGCGATCACGGCCGTGAGCGCCGCCAGGGGAGCGTATTTGAGCCCGCGCTTGAGCCAGTCCGGCATGGGCAGCTCGCGCTCGGGCAGCATGAAGAACGCGCGGGTCAGCAGGGTGATGACCGCCAGGCCCACGATGGCCAGCAGCGGCCAGGCCCACTCCCCGTTCATGGCCGTTCCTCCCTGCCCAGTGCCACGGTCTCGCCGTCCGGTGCCGTGGGCGGTTCGGGGCCGTCCAGGGGCACGGGCGGCACCGCATGCGGGCGGCGCCGGTCCACCGCCTCGATCAGCAGACCGGCGGCCACGGCGGCCGCGATCGCCACCAGGATGTTGAGCTTGAGCGGCAGCGCAAAGGCGGCGATGGCCGCCGTGGCCGCCACGCCCGTGGCCAGCCACGTGGCACGGTCGAACAGCAGCGACAGCAGCACGCCCAGCAAGGCCAGCACCCCCGCGAACCCGAGGCCCCACGACAGCGGCACCACGTTGGCCAACAGAATGCCGGCGATCGAGGGCAGCTGCCACGACAGCCAGTTGAGCGAGGCCGCGCCCCAGAAATAGGGCACCTGGCTGGGCTCCGGCACCGGGTGCGGGTAACGCTTCATGAAGGCCACGAAGATCACGTCGCCGCTGAAATACCCCACCGCCAGGCGCTGGCGCAGCGGCAGGTGCTGAAAATAGGTGCGCCACATGCTGCTGAAGATCACGAAGCGCAGGTTGACGCACGAGGCCGTGAGCCAGACCACCCACAGGGGCGCGCCCGTGGCCAGCAAGGGGATCACCGCCAGCTGCGCGCTGCCCGCGTACACCAGCAGCGACATCGCCAGCGCCAGGGGCACGGACATGCCGCTCTTGACCATGGCCACGCCCGTCACCAGGCCCCAGGCACCGACACCGACACCCGTGCCCACCATGTCCGACACCCCCTGGCGGAAGAAGGGGCTGCGCACGGTGGCGCGCAGCGCCGTCATGCGGTCGGCTCGGCGGCGGACACCGGACCCAGCACCATGCCGGGCTGCAGATCGAACCCGCGCAGGAAGTCGGCCACCGGCAGGCGCTTGCCCCCCGCGCGCTGCAGCACCGTGAGGCGCAGCGCGCCTTCGCCGCAGGCCACGGTCACGCCCGCTGCATTGACAGACAAAATCTGCCCACAACGCACGCCATATAAGCGCTGATAGCTATTAATTTCATAGTCCCACACCTTGATCACATCGGTCCCCAGCGTGGTGCTGGCACCCGGAAACGGATCGAATGCGCGGATGCGCCGGCCAATGGCCTGCGCGGGCTGCGCCCAGTCGATGCCGCTTTCGGCCTTGTCGATCTTGTGCGCGTAGGTCACGCCCTGCGCCGGCTGCGGCACGGGCCGCAGGCCGCCGCTGGCGGCGAGCTCCAGCGCCTGGACCACCAGGCGCCCGCCGAGCTCCGCAAGCCGGTCGTGCAGCGTGGCTGTGGTGTCGCTGGCGGCGATCGCGGTCGTCCCGGCCAGCAGCATGTCGCCCGTGTCCAGGCCCGCATCCATCTGCATGATGGTCACGCCGGTCTCGGGGTCGCCGGCCTCGATGGCCCGGTGGATCGGCGCCGCGCCGCGCCACCGCGGCAGCAGGCTGGCATGGATGTTGAGGCAGCCGCGCGCGGGCAGGTCCAGCACCCACTGCGGCAGGATGAGCCCATAGGCAGCCACCACCATCGCATCGGCGCCCGCCGCCACCAGGGCGGCATGCGCCGCCGCAGCGTCCTCGGGGTATTTGCCGTCCAGGCGCAGACTGCGCGGCTGCGCGACCGCGATGCCGCGCTCCAGCGCAAATTGCTTGACAGGCGAAGCCTGCAGCTTCATGCCGCGCCCGGCCGGGCGGTCGGGCTGGGTCAGCACCAGCGGCACCTCGAAGCCCCCTTCCAGCAGCCGCTGCAGTGCCACGCGGGCGAATTCGGGGGTGCCGGCAAAAATGATCTTCATGGACAGGGGTGCAGCACGCCGCTCTCAGGGCATGCGGTCATCGCCAGGCACAGGCTCGTCGGTGAACATCACCATGCGCACGACGCCGCCGCGGTCGATGTGGATGTGGGCCTGGCGGCGCGTGGAGAAGTCGTCGAGGAAGCGGTAGGTCCAGATGTCGCCGTCAAAACGCGCAACGCGCTCCACGAGCATCGGCAGGCCAAAGGTGCGCTGCACGTCGGCCACGGTCCACTGCCCCGGCACCACCGACGAGAACTGCGCAAACGTGAAAACCTGCTCCGTGTGCACCAGGCGCCCGTTCGCGTCGAAATCCATGTGGAATGCCCTGTAGCCAGCCGGCTGTGTGGTGTAGAGCAGCCGCTCGCCGCCGCCCGGCAGGGGCGATGTGCCGGCCGGCGCACCCAGGCGGGCAAGCACCTCGGCGCGGCTTGCGCCAGGGCGCTCAAAGTCTGGCGAAGCGCAGGCCAGCAGCAGCAGTGCCAGCGCCGTGCCGGCCAGGACGCGCCAGATGGGGCCTGCTGCGCGGCTCATGCGCGGGCCTCGCGCTGCGCCTTGACCATCTTGGTCTTGATGCGGTTGCGTTTGAGCGGCGAGAGGTATTCGACGAACACCTTGCCCAGCAGGTGGTCCATCTCGTGCTGCAGGCAGACCGCCAGCAGGCCGTCGGCCTCGATCGTGCGCGGCTGGCCCTCGCCGTCGAGCGCGCGCACATGCACGGCCGTGGAGCGCTCCACGCCGTCGTAGATGCCGGGCACCGACAGGCAGCCTTCGTCGCCCACGACCTTCTCGGCGCTGGCCCAGACGATTTCGGGGTTGATGACGACCAGAGGCTGATCGCGCTCTTCAGAGACGTCGATCACGATCACCCGCTCGTGCACGTCCACCTGGGTGGCGGCCAAACCGATGCCATGGGCGTCGTACATGGTGGCCAGCATGTCGGAGACCAGCAGCCGGATGCGCTCGTCCACCGCCTGCACCGGGCGGGCGACAGTGTGCAGGCGGGGATCGGGATAACAAAGAATGGGAAGGATTGCCATGGCGACCAGAAAAAGCTGTCGCTATTTTCGCCACTTTTGCCGCCGCGCGCAGCGCAAGCAGCCAATAATCATTGCCCAATCAAGGCCTTGCGCCGAGAATCCTCGGTGGATTGTCACGTATACAGCTGCTGCGACCGGCACCCGGGACGCGAGCGGCGCCAGCGAGGGGGCGTTCAGCAATGCATCAAAAAAATAACTACACGGCGGCGTTTCGCCGCGCGCAGCGGGCCACCGTGGGCGCACTGACCTTGCTTGCCGCAGCCACTCTGGCCGCGCCACTGCAGGCCCAGACCTTTCCGGTCACCGCCGACCAGCGTGCCACGGCCCAGCAGGTCGCGCACCAGGGCATTCCCCTCAGCGAACTCGCACCCCAGGCCCCGGACCGCTACGTCGTCCAGCGCGGCGATACCCTGTGGGGCATTTCGGGCCTGTACCTGCGGCGGCCCTGGCGCTGGCCCGAGCTGTGGGGCATGAACCTGCAGGCCATTCCCAACCCGCACCTGATCTTCCCGGGCCAGACGCTGTACCTGGAAAAGCGCGGCGGCTACGCCCGTCTGAGCACCCTCGCAGCGGGAACGCCCGAAACCGTGCGCGTGTCACCGCGCACGCGCAGCGACAGCCTGTCCGATTCCGCGCTGCCCACGCTGCAGCCCCACCTGATCGAGCCCTTCCTGGTCGAGCCCCTGGTGGTCGATGCGCAAACGCTGGAGCATGCGCCGCGCATTGTCGCCACCGTCGACCAGCGCGTGCTCATGAGCAGCGGTGACCGCGCCTATGCGCGCGGCACGGCCGCCGCGCCGCTGCGGGTGGCGGCCGGCGTGCCGCGCTTTTACCGCATCTTCCGCAACGCGGTGGCCCTCCAAGACCCGCTGAGCGGCGAGGTGCTGGGCTACGAGGCCCAGTACCTGGGGCAGGCGGAACTGGTGCGCAGCGAGACCGAGGCGCCGGCCGCGGACGGCAAGGCAACCGAACAGGTTCCGGCCACCGTCGACATCCGCGCCAGCAAGGAAGAAGTCCGCGCGGGCGACCGGCTTCTGCCCGCACCCGCCCGCGCCTTCTCCAGCTACACGCCCCGCGCCCCGCAAGGCGCTGTTGACGCGCGCGTGGTGTCCATCTATGGCAGCACCGCCGTCGCGAACGCGGCGCAGAACCAGGTCATCGCCATCAACCGCGGTGAGCGCGACGGCATGGAATCGGGCCACGTACTGAACCTGCTCACCCAGGGCGAGCGCCTCAAGGACCGCACCGACCCGGCAAAAGCCATCATCCAGCTGCCCAGCGAGAGCAATGGCATGGCCATGGTGTTCCGCACCTTTGACCGCGTCTCTTACGCGCTGATTCTGGACGTGCGCAACACCGTGCGCGTGGGCGACCGGCTCGTCAATCCGCGCTGAACCGGACCGGCTGCAGTGGTGGCGCCCTGCGACATGGCTCCCTCTTCGGCGGCCTCCCTGCCGCTGGAGCGCGATGAACTCGCTGCGTGGCTGAGGCTGACCCTGACGCCCGGCGTGGGCGACGCGGCGGCGCGCCGCCTGCTGGGCACGTTCGGGCTGCCGCAGCGCATTTTTGGGCAGTCCGGCCAAGCCCTGCAGCAGTGCGTGACACCGGCCCAGGCACACGCGCTGCTGCGCGAACCCGATGGCCTGCCGGCCTTGGTGGAAACCACCTGGCAATGGCTGCACACCGCACCCGCTGCCGGGCCCGCGCGCGCCATCGTGGCGCTGGGCGATCCGCGCTACCCGCGCCTGCTGCTGGAAACGCAGGACCCGCCGCTGCTGCTCTACCTGCTGGGCCCAGACCGCTTCATCGGCCCCCAGGGCACTCCCTTTCCCACGCACCACTGCCTGGCCATGGTGGGCAGCCGCAACCCCACGGCCCAAGGGCAGGAAAACGCGCGGCAGTTCGCCCGCGCCCTGCGTGCGAGCGGGCTGGTCATTGTCTCGGGACTCGCGCTGGGCGTGGACGCGGCCGCCCACGAAGGCGCACTGGAGGCCTCCACCGACGCCGATCCCATGCCCGCCACCGTGGCGGTCGTAGGCACCGGCCTGGACCGCGTCTATCCGCGCCGCCACCTCGATCTGGCCCACCGCATCGCCGCGCGGGGCGTGCTGGTGAGCGAATACCCGCTGGGCACAGCGCCGCTGCCAGGCAACTTCCCCAAGCGCAACCGCATCATTGCCGGGCTGTCCCTGGGCACCTTGGTGGTGGAGGCTGCCACGGCCTCGGGCTCGCTGATCACGGCCCGGCTGGCGGCAGAACAGGGGCGCGAGGTGTTTGCCATCCCCGGCTCCATCCACGCTCCGCAGTCGCGCGGCTGCCACGCCCTGCTCCGGCAAGGCGCCAAGCTCGTGGAATCGGCCCAAGATGTGCTCGAAGAACTGCGGCTGGCACCGCCGCCCCCGGCCGCCGAGGCCTGCCCGCTCCCCGAGGAGGTGCAGGAGCCCGACAGTCCGCTGCTGCGCGCGCTGGGGTTTGACCCTGTGGGCCTGGACGCGCTGCAGGCGCGCACCGGGCTCGATACGGCGACGCTGCAGGTCCAGCTGCTGGACCTCGAACTGGCGGGCGTGGTGGCGCGTTTGCCCGGGGCCTTGTTCCAGCGTTTGGCACGGGCCTGAAGGCAGCGCCGCAGCCCGGCGGTGGCGCCTGCGCTCAGCCCAGCAGCCGCTCGGGGTTGGCGTCGATCTTGGCCAGCGCATCGCGCGTGGCGCGCACCGTCAGGCCCTCTTCTTCCTGGGCCACCAGCAGACCCGCCTGCAGATAAGCCCCGAGGCGGCGCAGCTGAATCAGGTAGGTGCTGCCATCGGGCGCGGCAAACAGGTGCAGTTGCCTGCGCTGGCTGTGCCAGGCGTACTGCACCTGGGCACTGGCGCCCGTGTGGTCGAGCGTGAACCAGGTGCCCAGCGGCAGCGCCTGCGCCCACTGCACCATGGCCTCGTCCACTGGCGCGCCAGTGTCGGCCAGCACGTGGATGGACGAGGCATCGATGCCCAGCATCATCTCGATGTGGTCTGCATCGAGCGGAAAGTCCCCGAGCGCGGCGGCATCGTCGATAAAGTCTTCCAGGTGCTCCAGACGGCGCGCCATGGCCTCGATGTGCTCGGGGGGAATGGAGGCCGTCTTGGCCACGAAGGCTTCTGCGAGCGTGTCGGTCAGCACCTTGATCTGCGCATCTTGCGCCGCTCCGACCATCCCGATGAGGGCCAATCCCTGGCGCAGGCGCTGCAACAGCCCCGGCAGGGACTGGATGACCTGGGCGCGGTCGCTGCGGTGGGGCTTGGCGCTGGCGGCCCACACCAGGTCGGCCGCCGTGCGCTTGAACGCCAGCGTATCGGCATGCTGGGCGCCATCGCGCACCGCCGAGAGCGCCAGCACCTCCGTCCAGGTCTTGAACAGGAATTCGCGGATTTCGTCGCGCACCGGCATGTCCTTGAGCATGGTGCGCAGCTCGATGGTGTATTGAACGGCCAGCGTCTCCCGTTGCTCCACCTGCTGCGCCACGCTGGCCAGCCGGGACGTAGCCTGTTTCTCGGTCAGGAATTTGGCGAGAAATTTCTCGAATTCGTTGTGCACCAGCTGGAACACGCGCCGCCCGGTCTCGGGGTACTGCTCGATCACCTGCACAACACGGCGGATCTCGGCCTCCAGTGCACTGCCACCGATGGACGTGGCATCAAACCCGAGCACACACGCGCCCATGCGGTCGATGAGTTGGCGCGCCGGATGGTTGAGATTGCTGAAGAACTCGGGTTCGGCCAGCGCCACGCGCAGCACGGGGACCTGCAGGCGCGCAAACCACACGCGCACCGCAGACGGTATGCGGTCTTCAGAGAGGATGCTCTGGAACATCAAGGCCACGACTTCAATGATGGCCTTCTCGCTGTCCGTGGCCGCTGCCTTCTTGAGCTGGGCGGAGCGCTCACGCACCGTCCCGGCCAGCTGCACGACCGCGGCCGGGCTGTAATCTTCCACCAGCGTGCCGACCGTGCTGTAGTAGGTTTCGGCCTGCACCCGGTGCACTGCCAGCGCATGCGCCAAAGCGGCCGACGCGGGCGCTGCGTGCATCATGTCGTAGCCCATGGACGGCTCGGTGAGCAGCCGCCGCAGCTGGCCCATGACGCTCAAGGCCCGCTGGCGCGCGCGCGCCAGGGGTGTGAGGCCGGGGGCGGCCACCATGCCCATCTGCGACAGGTGCGCCGGCGCCGGCCCGCGTGCCGTGCTGACAGCCTCCTGCGACTGCGCCAGCGCCTGCGACGCCAGGCTGTCCTGTCCACTGCGGGACGGTGGCACGGCCGCGTGGCTGACGCGCACCCGCAGATCCTGCTGCGGTGCCACGCCCTGCGCGGCCAGAAAATCGTTGCCCGCCTGGTAGAGGCCTTGCACCAGCGCCGCCAGTTCCCGCTGCAAGGGGTCCACCACGCGCTGCAGGTCGGCGCGCTGCAGCCCTGCCTGCACCCATTGCTCGACCAGCGCCAGGCTCAGCGCCTCGGGGCGCAGCATGTCGCTGTCGGGCAACTCGCGGCCTTCGAGCGCACGCAGCCGCAGCCGCAGTGCGTCGAACGCGGTACTGACCTGCTCCATCACGGTCAGCGCGATGCGCGAAGCCAGGATCTTGTTTTCGACGACGTCGTCGCTGAGCAGCTCGAAGCCCGTGTCGGCCGGCAAACCACGGCGGGTGGTGGGGGCCGCAGCAGGCGCGGCGAGGGCCTCCACACGCCAGGCGCTGCCCAGGGCCTGCACCCAGGCGGCGCGGTGTGCCTGGTACTCCATCCAGGCATCGCGCCGCTCCTGCGTCTGGCGCTGCGTGCCCGTCTGGGACATTAGCGTGGCTAAGAACTCCAGCAAGGCCTTGTCCAGCCCCGCCAGGCCGGACGCCAAGCCTTCGACAAACTGCCGGCGCACCGCCCCCGCGAGCCTGTGCTGGGTGGGGGGCGGGGCCGAGGTGTGCATGGCCGGATATTAGTACCGAGCGCGCCTGCCCGGCTATACGGTGGCACCCGCGTTCGGATCGCTGGGGTCGCCCTCGTCCTTGCGCACGGTCTTGACAAGGTCTTCGCGCTTGACGCCGAGCCACATGGCCAGCGACGCCGCCACGAACACCGAGGAGTAGATACCGAACAGGATGCCGATGGTCAGCGCCAACGCGAAATAGTGCAGGCTAGGACCGCCGAAGAAGAACATGGACAGCACCATGGCCTCGGTCGACGCGTGCGTGATGATGGTGCGGCTCATGGTCGAGGTGATGGCATGGTCGATCACCTCGTGCGTGCTGAGTTTGCGGAACTTGCGGAAGGCTTCGCGGATACGGTCGAAGATCACCACCGACTCGTTCACCGAATAGCCCAGCACCGCCAGCACGCCAGCCAGCACCGACAGCGAGAACTCCCACTGGAAGAACGCAAAGAAGCCCAGGATGATGACCACGTCGTGCAGGTTGGCAACGATGGCGGCGACACCGAACTTCCACTCAAACCGCAAGGCCAGGTAGATCACGATGCCCAGCACCACCATGCCCAGCGCCATGAGGCCGCCGTGCACCAGCTCCTCGCCCACCTGCGGACCGACGAACTCGGTACGGCGCAGCGTCACCTGCGGGTCGCCGGCCTTGAGGGCCGTGAGCACTTGCTCGCTTTGCTGCGCCGATGTGACGCCCTTTTGCACGGGCAGGCGGATCATCACGTCGCGCGAGGTGCCGAAGCTCTGCACCACCACGTCGGTGTAGCCCAGGGACGAGACCGTGTCGCGCACCTTGCCGATGTCGGCCGTCTGCGTGTAGGCCACTTCCATGACCGTGCCGCCCGTGAACTCCACCGACAGGTGCAGGCCGCGCGTGACCAGGAAGAAGACCGCCAGCGCGAAGGTGATGAAGGAGATCGCGTTGAGCACCAACGCGTACTTCATGAACGGAATGTCTTTGCGGATGCGGAAAAACTCCATGTCTTTCCCTTTCGTTAGTTGTTATCGCCACGGGCGGCGACAGAACGCAACTGCGATGCGTCTTCAGGCTTCCAGACCTGGCCGATGGACACGCTCTTGAGCTTTTTCTGGCGACCGTACCAGAGGTTCACCAGGCCGCGCGAGAAGAACACGGCAGAGAACATGCTGGTCAGGATGCCGATGCAGTGCACCACCGCAAAGCCGCGCACCGGGCCCGAGCCGAAGGCCAGCAGTGCCAGGCCCGCGATCAGCGTGGTCACGTTCGAGTCCAGGATGGTGGCCCAGGCGCGCTCGTAGCCCGCATGGATGGCGGCCTGCGGCGTGGCGCCCGCGCGCAGCTCCTCGCGGATGCGCTCGTTGATCAGCACGTTCGAGTCGATGGCCACACCGATGGCCAGGGCCATGGCGGCGATGCCGGGCAGCGTGAGCGTGGCCTGCAGCATCGACAGGATGGCCATCAGCAGCAGCACGTTCACGGACAGCGCCACGGTCGAGAACACCCCGAACAGCGCGTAGTAGATGCACATGAAGGCGGCAATGACGACCATGCCCCAGACCACGCTGTGGATACCGCGGTCAATGTTGTCTGCGCCCAGGCTCGGGCCGATGGTGTATTCCTCGATGATTTCCATCGGCGCGGCGAGCGATCCCGCGCGCAACAGCAGCGCCGTGTCGTTGGCCTCCATGGAGGTCATGCGGCCCGAGATCTGCACGCGCCCGCCGCCGATCTCGGAGCGGATCACAGGTGCCGTCACCACTTCGCCCTTGCCCTTTTCAAACAGCACGATGGCCATGCGCTTGCCGACGTTCTCGCGCGTGATGTCCTTGAAGATGCGCGAGCCCTTGGCGTCCAGCGTGAGGTTCACGGTGGGTTCCTGGGTCTGGCTGTCAAAGCCGGGCTGGGCGTCGGTCAGGTTCTCGCCCGTGAGCACGACCTGCTTCTTGACGATCACGGCCTGGCCGTTGCGGTCGAGGTATTTTTCGTCGCCGAACGGCACCGGGCCCGAGCCCAGCTCGGCGGCACGGGCGTCCGATCCCTCGTCGACCATGCGCACTTCGAGGGTGGCGGTGCGGCCCAGGATGTCCTTGGCCTTGGCCGTGTCCTGCACGCCCGGCAGCTGCACGACGATGCGGTCCAGCCCCTGCTGCTGGATCACGGGCTCGGCCACGCCGAGCTCGTTGATGCGGTTGTGCAGCGTGACCATGTTCTGCTTGAGCGCCTGCTCCTGCACCTTGCGCAGCGCCTCGGGCTTGATCGCGGCGCGCAGGCGCATGCCCTCGCCGTCGGGGCTGGAGGTGACCGCCAGGTCCGGGAACTGGTCGGCGATCAGGTTGCGCGCGGCCGCCAGCATGGCCTCGTCGCGCACCTTGATGTCGATGGTCTGGCCGTCGCGGCTGATGCCGCCATGGCGGATGTTCTTGTCGCGCAGCGCCGTGCGGATGTCGCCCGCATACGACTCGGCCTTCTTGGTCAGCGCGGTCTGCATGTCCACCTGCAGCATGAAGTGCACGCCACCGCGCAGGTCCAGGCCCAGGTACATGGGCGCGGCATGCAGTGCCGTGAGCCAGGCGGGCGAGCGCGAGACCAAGTTGAGCGCCACGATGTACTGTGGATCCTCCGGATCGGGCACCAGGGCCTTCTGGATCGCGTCCTTGGCCTTAAGTTGGGTGTCGGGCGTGTCAAAGCGCGCGCGCACCGAGCCGCCATCCAGGCCGATCAGGTCGGGCTGCACGCCGGCGGCGTCCAGCGCCTCCTGCACGCGCTGCTGCAGCGCGGCGTCCACCTTGACGGTGGCCTTGACCGAAGACACCTGCACGGCCGGGGCTTCACCAAAGAAATTGGGCAGGGTGTACAAGACCCCCACCAGCAGCGCGACCACAATGATCGCGTACTTCCAGACCGGGTAACGGTTCATGATCGCGCTTTAACCTCAGGAACAATGAAAGCGGGCGCCCCGCGGGGCGCGCCAGCGAAGGGGCAGCGGCGATTTACTTGATGGTGCCCTTGGGCAGCACCTGCACCACGGCCGAGCGCTGCACCTGCACTTCGACGCCATTGGCGATTTCCACGTGCAGGTACTGCTCGGACAGGCGCGAAACCCGGCCCAGCATGCCGCCGCCGACCACGACCTCGTCGCCCTTGGCAATCGCCTCGACCATGGCGCGGTGCTCTTTCTGGCGCTTCATCTGCGGGCGGATCATGACGAAGTACAGCACCACGAACATCAGGACCAGCGGCAGCATGCCGGTGAGGGACGACATCATGTCGCCGCCGCCGGCGGCGGCTGCAGGGGCGGTCTGGGCAAAGGCTGAAGAAATGAACACGGCAAACTCCCAACAGAAGGGTCAAAAAAGGAAACACCTGACCCGGCCTGCACCACAGCGCCTGCCTGGACGGAAAAGGCAGATTGTATGCGGCGCCTGCCGCGTATCCCCCGGCGCACGCACGGGGTATTCCGGGGCCGGTCCGGCACGGCCCTGGCGCACGAAATATCCACCAAAACAGCGCCAAAAGCTTACCCATCAAGCGCTCATAGCTACTCTATTGATAGCAAAAATAAACCCCGGCGGCGCCCGCAAGGCAGCGGTCGCACCGCCAGGGCGGCCCGGGGGGCGCGGGCGGCGCGGCGCCGCCCGGCACTCAGGCCGCCGCGCGCGCGGGCGCGGGGCTGTTCCACTGCGCCAGCAGGCCCTCCCACTTGGCGCGCGCGGCGTGCAGGTGGCGCTCCTTGACGTGGCCGTAGCCGCGGATGTCCTCGGGGATGGACGCGATCTCGACGGCCAGCGCCAGGCGCTCGGCGGTGAGCGCATGCAGCAGGGCCTCGATGCAGGCGCGGTACTCCTGGACCAGCGCGCGCTCCATCCGGCGCTCGGCGGTCTTGCCGAACAGGTCCAGGGCCGTGCCGCGCAGGCCTTTCATCCTGGCCAGCATGCCGAAGGCGTTGCGCACCCACGGGCCGAACGGCTGCTTGACGAGCTCGCCCTTGTCGTTTTTCTTCGCGGTCAGGGGCGGCGCCAGGTGGTGGACGATCTTGTAATCGCCTTCGAACATGCTGGCGATCTTCTCGGTGAAGGCCGGGTCGGTGTGCAGGCGCGCGACCTCGTACTCGTCCTTGTAGGCCATCAGCTTGAACAGCGAGCGCGCCACGGCCTCGGCCAGGCGCGTGCCACGGCCGAGCGGCGCTTCGGCCGCCTGCACCTTCTCGACGAAGGCCTGGTACTCGGCCGCATAGGCGGCGTTCTGGTAGCCGGTAAGGAAGCCGGTGCGCAGCGCCAGCGTGTCGGCGAGAGACGGCTTCTTGACGAACGCGATCACCTGCGCGGGCTGCAGCAGCGCCAGCACGGCCGGCAGGTCGTGCGCGCAGCGCCGGCCCCACTCGAAGGCGGCCTTGTTGTTGTCCACCTGCACGCCGTTGAGTTCCATGGCGCGCATCAGCGACGCATGCGACAGCGGCACGCGGCCCTTCTGCCAGGCGTAGCCGAGCATCAGCGGGTTGGTGTAGATGCTGTCGCCCAGCGCCTGCACCGCCACCTGCTCGGCGTCGAAGCTGCCCACGCGGTCGGCGCCCACGGCCGCCGCGATGGCGCTCTCGCACTGGCCGCCCGGAAACTGCCAGTCCGGGTTGGTGACAAACGCCGCCGTCGGCGTGCCGTGCGAGTTCAGCGCCACATAGGTGCGTCCGGGCTGCATCACGGCCAGCGTGGCCTTGTGGGCGGCCACGATCGGATCGCAGCCAATCACCAGGTCGGCCTTGGCCATGTCGACTTTGGTCGTGTAGAGGGACTCGGGGCGGTTGGCGATCTGGACATGGCTCCAGGTGGCGCCGCCCTTTTGCGCCAGGCCCCCCGCGTCCTGCGTGACCACGCCCTTGCCGTCGAGGTGCGCGGCCATGCCCAGCAGCGAGCCGATGGTGATCACGCCCGTGCCGCCGACGCCGCCGGTCACGATGCCCCAGGCGGCATCGGCCACCGGCAGCACGGGCTCGGGGATGGCGGGCAGGCTGGCCAGGTCGCCCTTCTTTTCCTTCTTGGGCTTTTTCAGCGTTCCGCCCTCGACCGTGACAAAGCTCGGGCAGAAGCCGTTGACGCAGGAATAGTCCTTGTTGCAGGTGCTCTGGTTGATGCGGCGCTTGCGGCCGAACGGTGTCTCCACCGGCTCGACCGACAGGCAGTTCGACTGGACCGAGCAGTCGCCGCAGCCCTCGCACACCAGCTCGTTGATGACCACGGTCTTGTTCGGCGTGGCCAGCGTGCCGCGCTTCCTGCGCCGGCGCTTCTCGGTGGCGCAGGTCTGGTCGTAGATCAGCACCGTGCAGCCGGGCACCTCGCGCAGCTCGCGCTGGATGCGGTCGAGGTCGCTGCGGTGGTGCACCGTGACGCCCTCGGCCAGCGGCGCGCCGTCGTACTTCTGCGGCTCATCGGTCACGATCACGGTCCGCGCCGCGCCCTCGGCCTTGACGCTGTTCATGATCTGCAGCACCGAGTGGCCCTCGGGCCGCTCGCCGACCTGCTGGCCGCCGGTCATGGCGACGGCGTCGTTGTAGAGGATCTTGTAGGTGATGTTGACGCCGGCCGCTATTGCTTGGCGGATCGCCAGCAGGCCGCTGTGGAAGTAGGTGCCGTCGCCCAGGTTGGCGAACACGTGCGCGTCCTTCGTGAACGGTGCCTGGCCGACCCAGGTCACGCCCTCGCCGCCCATCTGCGTGAAGGTGCTGGTCGAGCGGTCCATCCACAGCGCCATGTAGTGGCAGCCGATGCCGGCCACCGCACGCGAGCCCTCGGGCACGCGCGTGCTGGTGTTGTGCGGGCAGCCGCTGCAGAACCAGGGCGCGCGCTCGCCGGCCTCGCCCCCGACCTCGGTCAGCGCGCGCTCCTTGGCGTCGAGGATGGCCAGGCGCGCGTCCATGCGCGCGGCAATCTCCTGCGGCACGCCGAGCTTGTGCAGGCGTTTGGCGATGGCGCGCGCAATCAGCGCCGGCGTCAGGTCGGCCTTGGCGCGCAGCAGCCAGTTCTGGCCCGGGTTGGGCACCGACCATTCGCCGCCCGAGGCGTCGCCCTCCTGCTCGTCGAACTTGCCCAGCACCGTCGGGCGCACATCGGCGCGCCAGTTGTAGAGCTCTTCCTTGATCTGGTATTCGATGACCTGGCGCTTTTCCTCGACCACCAGGATCTCCTGCAGGCCCTGGGCGAAATCGCGCGTGATCGTGGCTTCGAGCGGCCAGACCACGTTGACCTTGTGCAGGCGGATGCCGAGCTGGCGGCAGGTGGCATCGTCCAGCCCCAGGTCGACCAGCGCCTGGCGCGTGTCGTTGAAGGCCTTGCCGCTGGCGATCAGGCCGAAGCGGTCGTGCGGCCCTGCGATCACGTTGTAGTTGAGCTTATTGGCGCGGATGTAGGCCAGCGCGGCGTACCACTTGTAGTCCATCAGGCGCGCCTCCTGCTCGAGCGGCGCGTCGGGCCAGCGGATGTGCAGGCCGCCAGGCGGCATCGCGAAGTCGTCGGGCGTGATGATCTTCACGCGCTCGGGGTCGATCGAGATGCTGGCGGACGACTCGACGACCTCCTGGATCGTCTTCATGCCCGACCACAGGCCCGAGAAGCGGCTCATGGCAAACGCGTGCAGGCCCATGTCGAGGATGTCCTGCACATTGCTCGGGAAGAACACCGGCGTGCCGCACGCCTTGAAGATGTGGTCGCTCTGGTGCGGCGCGGTGCTGCTCTTGCTGATGTGGTCGTCGCCGGCAATCGCGATCACGCCGCCGTGCTGCGCCGTGCCCGCCATGTTGGCGTGCTTGAACACGTCCGAACAGCGGTCCACGCCCGGGCCCTTGCCGTACCAGATGCCGAAGACGCCGTCGTACTTCTTGCTCTGCGGGTACAGGTCGAGCTGCTGCGTGCCCCAGACCGCGGTGGCGCCGAGCTCCTCGTTCACGCCGGGCTGGAAGACGATGTGGTTGTCGGCCAGGTGCTTCCTGGCGGCCCACAGCGACTGGTCATAGGTGCCCAGCGGGCTGCCGCGGTAGCCGCTGATGAAGCCGGCGGTGTTCAGCCCCGCGGCGGCGTCGCGCTGGCGCTGCAGCATGGGCAGGCGCACCAGGGCCTGCACGCCGCTCATGAAGGCGCGGCCCTGCGGCAGCGCATATTTGTCGTTGAGCGAGACGGTTTCGAGGGCCTGGCGGACGTGCTCGGGCAAAGGGGCGTTCATGGGTTGTCTCCATCGGCGGGGGTCACGGAAGGCGCCTCTTGGCGGGCGCTGCTCGGTCCGCCAGTTTAGGGGGGAACGCGCGGTAAATCTTTGCTTTCTTTGCCGCCTTTTGGCTATGCTCGGAAAGATCCTTTCTCTGAGCGCCATAAAAATGAATCAGATCGACAAATTCGACCTGGCCATCCTGCACGAGCTGCAGGCCGATGCGCGCCTGACCAATGCCGAACTGGCGCAGCGCGTGGGGCTGTCGGCGGCGCCCTGCTGGCGCCGCGTGCGCGCGCTCGAGCAGGCCGGCTACATCCTGGGCTACCGCGCCGAGATCGACCGCCACAAGATCGGCCTGGGCGTGCTGGCCTTCGTGCGCCTGGACGCCGACCGCAGCACCGGCGGCCTGACGCGCGCGATGGAAGAGGCCATCCGGCAGATTCCCGAGGTCGTCTCGTGCCACTACATCAGCGGCACCGGCACCTTCGAGCTGCAGGTGGTGGCGCGCGACCTCGAGAGCTTCTCGCAGTTCGCGCGCGAGGTGCTGCTGAACCTGCCCAACGTGAAGGACATGCACACCAGCTTCTCGCTCGGCGAGGTCAAGGCCGGCGGCGCGCTGCCGCTCGCGCACCTCGGGCTGCCGGGCCCGCGCTGACTCCTGTTTCGATAGCTGTCAGCGCTGACTGGACAAGGGCTGGAGGCCAATTTGGCTGTTAGCGTGCGCCACGCCGCATTCCCGAGCGCCGGACGTGGCACCGGCAGGCCCGCCAGCGCCCCGCGCCGCAGTTGCGCACAATGAGCCCTCATGCCCCCCATGCCGCACCCCGCCTCCGCCCCCGATTCCGTCGCCGCCACCGCGTCGGCCACGGCCGACCACACCGAAGCAGCAGTGGCCGCGCAGCTGGCGCAGGGCGCCGCCGAACGCGCCGAACTCTCGCCGCTGGCGCCGCTCTCACGGCCGGTGTTCCGCATGCTCTGGCTCACCTGGATGGCCGCCAACACCTGCATGTGGATGAACGACGTCGCCGCCGCCTGGCTCATGACCACGCTCACCAGCTCGCCCATCCTGGTGGCGCTGGTGCAGTCGGCGTCGACGCTGCCGGTGTTCCTGCTCGGCCTGCCCAGCGGCGCGCTGGCGGACATCCTCGACCGGCGGCGCTACTTCATCGCGACGCAGTTCTGGGTCGCCGCCGTGGCGCTGGTGCTCTGCGGGGCCGTGCTGGCCGGCGGCATGACAGCGCCGCTGCTGCTGGCGCTGACGTTTGCCAACGGCATCGGCCTGGCGATGCGCTGGCCGGTGTTCTCGGCCATCGTGCCCGAGCTGGTCAGCCGCCCGCAGTTGCCGGCGGCGCTGGCGCTCAACGGCGTGGCGATGAATGCCTCGCGCATCATCGGCCCGCTGCTGGCCGGCGCTATCATCGCCAGCGCGGGCAGCGCCTGGGTGTTCGTGCTCAACGCGGTGCTGTCGGTGCTCTCGGGCCTGGTCATCATGCGCTGGCGCCGCACGCACGTGCCGAGCCCGCTGGGGCGCGAAAAGCTGGGCAGCGCGATGCGCGTGGGCCTGCAGTTCGTGCGCCAGTCGCCGCGCATGCGCGGCGTGCTGTGGCGCATCGCCATCTTCTTCCTGCACGCCACCGCCATGCTGGCGCTGCTGCCGCTGGTGGCCAAGGGGCTCGACGGCGGCGGCGCGGGCACGTTCACGCTGCTGCTAGCCTCGATGGGCGCGGGCGCCATCGCCGCGGCGATGTTCCTGCCGCGCCTGCGCCAGGCCATGCCGCGCGATGTGCTGGTGTTCCGCGGCGCGCTGCTGCAGGCGGCCTCGACCGCCGTCATGGCGATCGCGCCGAACGTCTACATCGCCGTGCCGGCCATGGTGGTGGGCGGCATGGCCTGGATCACCACGGCGAACTCGCTGAGCGTGTCGGCCCAGCTGGCGCTGCCCAACTGGGTGCGCGCGCGCGGCATGTCGATCTACCAGATGGCCATCATGGGCGCGACGGCGCTGGGCGCGGCCGTCTGGGGCCAGGTCGCCACGCTCACGTCGGTGCACACCAGCCTGGCGCTGGCGGCGGTGACGGGCGTGGCCGCCATGGCGCTGGTGCAACGGGTGGTGGCCGACCGCCACATCGAGGAGGACCTGAGCCCGTCGCAGGCCTTCAAGGCGCCGGTGGCACGCACGCCGCCCGACTCGGGCAAGGTGGTCGTCACCATCGAGTACTTCATCCACCCCGACCGGGCCGCCGATTTCCGCAAGCTGATGCAGGAGAGCCGGCGCAGCCGCCTGCGCCAGGGCGCGCTGGCGTGGCAGCTGCAGCACGACCTCTCGGACCCGGCCCGCTACGTCGAGCAGGTCACGGACGAGTCGTGGACCGAGCACCTGCGCCGCTTCGACCG